>JAUWNQ010000045.1 GCA_030612565.1 Candidatus Bipolaricaulota bacterium
TTATACAGATAGATCCCGTTCGCCAATTGCTCTCCACCAAAGTTTGTTCCGTTCCAGGTTACGCGGTCGGTATCTTCCGCATACGGTTGGGCTACCTGCTGGCTTGATAGGTCATAGATCTTGATGACAACGCTATCAAAACCGTGAGGCGTGGGGTAGTAGACCAGATAGAACGTGGTCTGTGTTACCAACGGATTGGGAGCGTTATATACGTCCGTGACAGTAACCGCTGAGACTGCGACGGCGCCGACTAAGACCCACAATATCGCTGCCGCTATTGTGATTGTGATTGCCTTGCGTATTTCGTTTCACCTCCTTCTCAGAATTTATGAGAGCGAACATACTAATTGTATCATACGTATTGCCTCGAAAATGTCAACCCTTGAATGACAGAAGTTAAATATAGTATTTATATATATGTAAGCGTATGGGGCTAATGATACGCCTTGTTCCTGCATTCTTAGCCTTTTTCCTCGCGGGCGTTGAAAGACTCTTCTTCTGGTTCCTTGCCGTTTCGAGTGGGCAGTGCCTTCTAATTTCGGTTCGCACGTCACGGATGCCAAAGAGAATCCACCGCCGAGTAGAGAGGAGGCGCGCAATTCAGGCGTGTACCTCAAACAAGCTCCTCGCAACACGTGCCAGCGTTCTTACAGCCCCTCTTGGAGCAGAACGACCGTGTAGACGATCGCGGTCACGATGAGCGTCAGCCCGATCGCGACGAGTACTGCGAACCCGCTTGGGATGGGGTCCGGGCGCTCCTCAATGGTGTAGGCGGCAATGTCGTAGGCGATGGGGAATCCGGGCCGAGATAGGTCCTCCAGCCATACCTCCCACGTCCAGGTTCCCGGCTTAGCATTATCCAGGCGCGTTCGGTTCCACGTGAACTCACCTGTTTCGAATCGGCGAGGTGTCGGGTAGAGGCTGCGCTTGGTGGCGGAATAGGAGAGGGGGGCGTCCGGCGATCGAGTTGCGTCCCTATAGTGGGCGTAGCGGATCTCTCCATCGGGATCGATCGCACGGGCGTAGAGAAGGTAGGATTTCCCTTCATCGGTCCCGCTTAATCGAAGCAAGCGGGTCTGTCTGTCGCCGGGATGGAATACCCCATCTGACGGCTCAAACGAGATCTCAAGACGCAGTCTGATAGAGGGAACGGTTCCGGTGACAACGACGAACCGATCGATGGTGTAGTCTCCAAAGACCCCGCGATCGAGGGTCGTCTCGATCCCGCGGGGGTTGGACGAATCCTGATTGTAAGGGTCGATGATGGTGTAGATGTCTCCACTCCGTCCGGTGATCACCACCCAGTGGCAGTCCTCCGATTGCGTGGTCGACCCGTGGCAGTGGCTCCCCCAGTGCACCCCGCAAACGATTGGGTGGCCTGTCGACAGGGCCTTATCGATTCTCTGGCGAGAAGGAGTGTCTATTCCGCTGCTGAATTGGTTGGAGTAGGTCGTTATGGAGATCTGCGGAGGGAGGTGGGTCCACTCCAAACAGCAGTTTCCGACCGGGGCCTGTCCGCAACTGCCATACCCGCCGTGGGTTTTTAGCCAGTCGTTTAGTATTCCCGGATCCATTCCTAACTGCGCCCTTCCTGTACAGGAGGAGGCTGCAGGGATCGCTAGTTCCACCCCGTAGTAATCGAGGACCATGGCGAACGCGGTGATCAGGCACCCAGTCTTGGCGATCAGGTCGGGACAGCCACCTGTCCCCATCCTGCAGCCCCCCCAGTAATCAAAGGCGTCTGCATAGGCCTGGTTGAACAGGGTAACGGGAAGGCGGATCTCCCCTTGTGCGACGGCAAGGAGAGAAGGTAGGAGGAGAAGCGCGACAAGAGCGAGTATGAATGCTCGCTTCGAACCCAGCCTGCGTTTCTCTCTCACCATGGAGATGCGTGCAATGTCAGGCCCCTGCTTTCACCCGGAGAGCCTGTGCCGCGATCAGGCCGCTCACAGCGGAGTAGACGATCCCGCGGCAGTGTCCGGAGGCGTCACCAGCGACGTAGAACCCAGGGATCACGGTCTCCATCGACGGGCTCACCGGGTAACGGGTATCGTAGAACTTGATCTCCGGGGCGTAGAGGAAGGTGTTGTCCGCGGTGAGGCCGGGAATGATGTGGTCGAGCTGATCGAGCCCTTCGAGGAGGTTCACCACCACCCGGTCGGGGAGGGCCATGGAGATGTCTCCCGGGGTGGCGTCGGTGAGGGTGGGCGAGATCGGCACCCGTCGCAGACGATCGGCGGTGGAGCGGCGGCCGTTCTTCAGATCCTTCAACCGCTGGATGATCGGGCGCCCGCCGCCGATCGTCGTTGCCAGCTTGGCGATCGCCCGGCCGTACTCGGTAGTATCCTCCACAGGGTCGGTCAGTTCGATGTGCGAGAGGAGCGCGAAGTTGGTGTTCTCCGTCTTCTCCTCGTTCTCCGCGTGGCCGTTCACCAGGGCGAACTCGTCGTAAGCCTCCTTCACCACGAACCCGCGGGGATTGGTGCAGAAGGTGCGCACCATGTCGTCGTAGGTAGCGGTGCGCACCCGCAGCTTGGCGTCGTACATCACCGCTTCGATAGGCGCGTAGATCTCCGCTGGGAACTCGACCCGCACGCCGACATCGATCGGGCCGTACTCGGTCCTAATCCCCAATCGCCCCACCTCCTCGCGCAGCCAGTAGGCCCCGGCTCGCCCCGGTGCGACGATCAGGTAGCGTGCCTCGATATCTTCCGTGCCGGTGAGGAAGAAGGACTCTCCCTTCTTCTCAATACGCTCGACCCGGTTTTCGATAGAGACGAGGATTCCCTCGTCGAGGAGATGGTGGTAGAAGCGATCGATGATCTGCCGGACGTGTGAGGGCCCCATGTGGCGCTGCCTTCCGCTGATGAACTCGATCCCGAACCGGCTCGCCTCCTTCTTCAGCTCGACCAGGGCCGCTTGGGTCTCGCCGGAGTACTTCTCCGGGGCGCCGAAGTCGGTGAAAGTCGCGTCCACTAGATCGATGTAGGCCTGAATCTCCGCTTCGTCACGACCGAAACTCCCCGGGTTCCCACCGATCTTTGGGGTGAGATTGAGCTTCCCGTCGGAGAAGGCGCCGGCTCCCCCGATACCGAAACAGAGGTGCGTCCGCTCGCTCGGCTCCTTACCGCGGTCGATGAGGATCGTCACGAGACCGCTCTGCGCAAGCTCCTTCGCGGCGAAGAGCCCTGCCGGCCCCGCCCCGAGGATGGCAACGTCAGCCTTCCTCACAGGAGTACCTCCCGTAATGCGTCTATACCCTGCACCATGAAATCTGGTGCGACTCCGTCTGTCTCGCTGCTGTTACCGTTTCTCACCCATACCGACTGCATCCCTGCTCCCTTTGCCCCGACGACATCCATCCTGTAGGAGTCGCCTACGTAGAGTGCCTCAGCGGGGGTCACGTTTAATCGGTCGAGAAGAACGTGGAAGACGCGGGCGTCCGGTTTGTAGATTCCAACGTCACCGGCGACGACGATTGCATCGAATAGCGACGCGATTTCGAGCTGTTCGATCTTCGACCACTGTATGTCGGTCGGTCCGTTCGTCAGCAGGCCCAATCGGTAAGTCCGCTTGAGATCCGCGAGGAGGTCGCACGCTCCACTGTACAGTTGGATCGAGGCGACGCGAATCTGCGTGTATTCCACAGCTATTTCTCGCGCCAGATCGGGACTGGTTATCTCCTGTTCCGCAAGGAGGCGGGTCCAGATCTGCTCCCGCACCGCTAACACCGGATTGCTTCCGGGCTCGAACCTGTCCTCAGATTCGATCTCATCCCACAGTTCGTCATAACGCACTGCTGCGGCTGATGGATCTCCTACTAGATCCGCTGGTCGGCCGGTGCGGCGGAGCGATTCGACGATTGCTTCCCTAACGCTCACCTTGTAAGTGCAGAGCGTTCCATCGAGGTCGAAGATGACGGTTGTGATTCCCAGTAACCTCATCGGTTGAAGGGCTCCTTTGAGTGCTTTATCCTATGTGGTTAATTGGTTTGCCATGCGGTCAATCGAATCATAGGGAGAGGGGTTCCCAAAGTCAAGGGAGAGGAGCGATGCGGATCATCGGAGGAAGCAGACGGAGTAGGCGGCTAGTCCCGTGGGAAGAGACAGGGATCCGACCGATGCGGGACTTTGTCCGGACTGCCCTGTTCAATATCCTTGCCGAACTCGTGCCGGGCGCGCGCTTCTTGGACCTCTTCTGCGGGACAGGGAGCGTGGGTCTGGAGGCCCTCTCGCGCGGCGCGCGAGAAGCGGTCTTCGTCGATCGTTCCCCAGGGGCGTGTGGGATCGTGCGCCGCAACCTAGATCTGTTGGGATTTCTCGACGTGGGACGGGTGGTGCAAGCCGACTTTGCCGCAGGGATCGACCGTCTGCAGCGACGGGGGAGGAGATTCGATCTCGCCTTTGTCGGTCCTCCGTACGGGAAAGGGCTCGCCGACCTTGCCCTGCACCTTCTGGGTGAGGGGCGGCTCCTTGCGGAGGGAGCGGTCGTCGTCAGCGAGGTGCGTACCGGTATGGAGCTGGCCGGTTCCTACGGCGAGCTGCAAGAGATCGATCGGCGAACCTACGGGGATAACACCCTCTTCTTCCATCGCCTCTCAGGGGAATAAAGAAATCCCTTGGAATTGACTATCCCCGTAGCAAGACTACGGGGTATTCCGCCAATTTCATTTTGACCTTAAGGTCAAAACCGGGATTTCATTATTTCACCTCACCCCGACCCTCTCCTATCAAGGAGAGGGGGATAAGGAAACCCTGTGGCAAGACCACAGGGAATCTCAAGTTGAAGCAGTTGGCAAGAAGGCTGATCGGAGATAGAATGCGAAAAATCCTTGAGGAGGGGATAGGGTGAGAGATAGATTGATCGAAGATCGAATGATCCTGGTGACGAATGACGATGGGGTGAACGCGCGCGGGCTGATGGCCCTCAAGGAGGAGCTTGACCGGGTAGCGCGGGTGGAGGTCTACGCACCGGACCGGAACTGGTCGGCGGCCAGCCGGACAATGACCTTTCACAAACCACTGCGGGTGGACCAGGTCCGTCTCCTCAACGGGACGATCGGGCACATGACGAGCGGTACACCCTCGGATTGCGTCTCGCTCGCCCTCCTCGGCCTGCGCAAGGAGCGGCCCGACCTCGTTGTCTCCGGGATCAATGCCGGCCTCAATGCGGGGCAGGATATCACCTACTCGGCAACCGGCGCCGCGGCGATGGAAGGGGTACGGGGAGGGATTCCAGCGATCGCGGTCTCGCTCGATATTGGAACGGAAGAGGCAGAGGCACCGGACTACTCCCGCGCGGCTCGCTTTGCCGCACGGCTCGCCACCTTTCTCCTCGAAAGCAACCCTCTCCCGCCAGGGATCCTCCTCAACGTGAACGTCCCCAACCTCCCCCCTGGTCGGCCCGCCGAGGTGAGGTTGACCCGGCTGGGTGGGCTTGCCTACAAGAACTACCTGGTGACAGGGGAGGACCCACGCGGGCGAAGCTACTATTGGATCACCGGCGATCCACTGACCGAGGTCCCA
>JAUWNQ010000077.1 GCA_030612565.1 Candidatus Bipolaricaulota bacterium
ATCCGCGCCCTGTTCGCCCGTACACCCGACGCCCGCCTGCGCGGTTACACAACAGGGAGGTTCAGCTTCAACGTCAAGGGCGGCCGGTGTGAGGCCTGCCAGGGGCAGGGGAAAGAGAAGATCGAGATGCACTTCCTCCCCGATGTCTACGTGCCATGCGAGGTCTGCCGTGGGACCCGATACAATCGCGAGACCCTGCAGATTCGCTACAGGGGGAAGTCGATTGCCGATGTTCTCTCTATGTCCGTCAACGAGGCGCTCACCTTCTTCGCCAACATCCCGCGCGTACGCAGGAAGCTTCAGACCCTCTATGATGTCGGCCTCTCCTATATCAAACTCGGTCAGCCCGCCCCTGAGCTCTCCGGAGGGGAGGCGCAGCGGATCAAGCTCGCCAAGGAGCTCTCCCGTCGGTCGACAGGGAGAACGCTCTACATCCTCGATGAGCCGACGACCGGTTTGCACGCGGCCGATGTGGAAAAGCTCCTTCAGGTCCTGCATCGGTTGGTCGAGGCAGGGAACACGGTGGTCGTGATCGAGCACAACCTAGACGTTATCAAGACCGCCGATTGGATCATCGACCTCGGTCCAGAGGGAGGGGACGGGGGTGGAAGAGTGATCGCTGCGGGAACCCCGGAGGAGGTCGCCCAGACACCCGGATCCTACACCGGCGAGTACCTCGCGGATATCCTGCAGAAGAGAGGGGGACCCGGGAGTGCGGAGACACGGGAACACAGAGAGATGGGGACGACATGAATCCCCGTATCTAGCCTTCTCCGTAAGCGCGGCGCTCTATGTGGTGAATGGTGCAAAATAAGAATTGAGATTGAAACGAAACAACAAGACGATTTACGCGATAGGGAGAAACACCGTCCATTTTCGATTACTGGCCACGGGTTATTTTGCTCTCGCGCGGCATTTCTCTAGAATGGGAAAAACGTTTCACACGGAGGAATCACATGAAGAAGGGATTGATCGGTGCAACACTCGTTTTTCTTATCGTAACCGGGCTTTTCGGGGCGGCGTACGCCAACACTTACGCGCTCTACTACACGTGCGTAGGCACCCAGGATACCCATCTTGTCATTATGAACTCGGGGGGATTCGACACGTTTTACACGCTCAAGGTCTACGATGCGTACGGAGCACTCCTCGATGCGACATCTGGGGACCTCACCCCGTTTGAGTCCGACTATCAGATCTTAAGTAACTTGGCCGGGAATGGGGATACCAGTTGGGGCCTTGCCCTCATCGAGACGCCTGCGATTATCACCATTGGGGTGGAGACGTTCGAGAATAACTACTGGCGAGCCTCGGATAACATCGTCGACGCGGTTCCGGAGGATTCCAGCTACACCACATACTACTGGTACGGGCTCAACTACTCCAACACAAGCTTGCAGTCAACCGGGATCGCGATCATCAACCCGAACGATTTCCCGGCGGCGGCGACGTTGTTCCTCTACGATTCCTACGGGGTATTGCAGAAGACGCTCGATCTTCTCTTAGATCCGCACGAGACCGATTACTATAAGGCCTCGGCGCTCGTCTCCGTGATGGAGAGCATGTGGGGTGCACTCGATGTCAAGGCGACCGTCCCGATCGTGATCGCAGCGGAGTACATAAGCACAGACGGAATCCTTTTAAACGTAGATCAGATCGCGCATTTCTACTATTCTGAGTAGCTTGTAGGGGTGCTCGTTTGAAAAAAAGAGGGAGCTCGCAAGAGGAGCTCCCTTTTTCATGCTGATATTCAGTAGCAGCTCGTCCCGATGGAGATTGCTCCGTAAGCTACCCCTTTCGTACCGGAATCATCGGTGACGGTGAGGGTGACGACGAATCGCCCGGTTTGCTTATAGATATGACTGACCTGAGCACCACTTCCGGTCTCTCCGTCTCCGAACTCCCATGCATACTTGACGATCGTCCCATCGGCAGCGCGGGAGTAGCTCCCATCGAGGGTAACCGCCACACCCGCGGTTCCGCCGGCACAGGAGGGAAGTCCGGTGATCACTGCAAGTGGGATGTCCGGGCCACCGCAGCTTCCTCCGCTGCATCCATCGTTCGCTTCCTGCACGATGAGATCGTGCCTGGCCGTAGTCGTTTCCCCCTCGTTGTCGGTGACGGTGAGGATAACAGCCACCGGCTCTTCTTTGACGTACACATGGGTCACTGCGACTCCGCTTGCCGTGGTCCCATCCCCGAGATCCCAGGTATAGCTTGTGATTTCGCCGTTGATATCATACGAACCCGCAGCGTTGAAAGTAACTTGCTCCCCTATTGTGGGCGCATTGCTACTCATAGTGAAGCTCGCCAGCGGCGGCGGGTTCGTCACCAGGATCGCGATATCTTCTGAATCTATCTTTCCCTTCTCGTCGGTCACGGTTAGCTTAACACGGTAGAGGCCGGGAATGGTGTATGTGTGCGTGGCGGTTACCGTGCTTATCAGCGTGGCGTCTTGAGGATCGCCAAAGTCCCAACTGTACTTGGCAATCGTTCCGTCATCGTACGAATAGCCGGCGTTGAACCGTACCGTCAGCGGGGCCGGTCCTTGTTGTGCAGAGGCGTCGATCACCGCTTCGGGAGCCTGATTTCCCAGTTTAGGCAGGAGAGTATCCAATGCACAGCCCGATAGGAAGATAGGGAGCAAGAGGAGGAAGAGAAAGACTATGCGTCTCATTTGTACCCCCCCCCGTCCCATGCGTCGATGTCAGGATAGCACGGTGGACCTCCTACTATCTTGATCGTTTGCACATAGGTTGTCTTCCCGTCATCGTTATCGGTAACCGTGAGGGCTACGCTATAGGTTCCCTTGTCCAGGTAGCGGTGTTTAACTTCTATCCCATCATGCTTCCAGCCGTCGCCGAAGTTCCAGGCGTAGGCGACGATCTTGCCGTCGTCCGTCGACTCCGAGGCATCGAAGGTTATCCACTCACTCGCTCCAACAATGTACTCGTCCTCCATCATGCTCTTGGGATTGTACGAAAAAGAGCCAGTAGGTAGGGGATTAAGGGCGTGCACGGTGATGGAACTCGAATTGGAGACCCCTTGATTATCGATCACCGTCAATTGTACGACGTAAACTCCATCTTCCTTGTACTCGTGTGTGACTTGCGATCCGCTGCCAGCGGCGTTATCTCCGAAATTCCACATGTAGGAGACAATCTTTCCATTGGAATCGTAGGAGAGGGTCCCGTCGAAGCTTGCGGTGAACGGGATTACCTTCTCCAACATCGAGGCGGTGAAGACCGCCCGTGGTGTGTTCGAGTCCTGGCATCCGGTCAACGCGAGCACGACGAGGAGCGCCAACCCCAGCAGAAGGTAGAACCTCGTGGTCCTCATAACATCACTCCTTTCTCCCGTTACAGGGAGAGATCGATATCCAGCGAGAAGGTTGCCTGTACGGTGATCCCGTTGAGGTCGACCCCCTCCACCATTCCATCTCCATCGATATCTAAACTGTTGCCATTGTTGTCCGTCATCCCAGCGGGTGTAGCGGCGCGGTAGAATACCGAGGCGCCCACCCCGAACCAGTCGGTGATCGGAAGGGAGAGATTGAGACCTAGCTCGACTCCGAAGGCGGATCCAGCGTACCGGCCCTCTCCTTCTTCCGGGCGATCTGAGAGCGGGTCGTAGCTACTGGGGATCTCGAACGTGATAGCCTTCTCGATCCCGGTGTAGTAGACCCCCGCCCCGAGATCGGCGGAGAGGAGGATCCCCGCGTCGAGGAAGGTGTACCGGCTGCCGAGCACGAACCCGACGCTGTAGCCGTCGAGCGAGATATCGATCGACGAGATATCGCTCCCATCGATCGGGGTGTAGGTCCCAGAGGTTGCGGTCGTGGTGCGGGAGTACCCGATCTTCCACCCGAGTGCGAAACGATCCGCGAGCCAGAACCGCTCCCCGGCCTGATAGGAGATCCCTCTTCCTAGATCCTCTAGAAGAGGAACCTTGCCAGTGACCGTGGCTAGACCGTTGAGCTCGATTAAGAGCACATTGATGAACTCGATGTCGTTGTTGATCTCGCCGAAGAACGCCAAAGATGGCCCTACCCCTAGATGGAATTCAAGCGATCCCGCGCTCACCGCGACCGAGCACAAAAGCACGGTTGCGATCGAAAAAACAGTCATTAGCCCCTTCATAGTCTCCCCCTTTTCCATCTTGAGTGGGTCAGGGGAGGGTCTTGCTCCGTTACGGAAGGTTTACCCTCACCACCCAGTAAGACTAAGGTAAGGGCTTACTTCCGCGGGATGGAGCGCATCCTTCTCCAACGAGGTAGATTTATT
>JAUWNQ010000124.1 GCA_030612565.1 Candidatus Bipolaricaulota bacterium
CCGCGTGGGGATATGCTCACGATCTTCCCGTTGGTGCCCAGGCTGTGCACATGCACGAGTTGCCCCACCTGGATCTCGTCGAGAGAGAGATAGGCCCCCTCTTCCACGCGTGTGGCACGCTCCTCCTCTCTGCGCAGCTCACCGCGCAAGTCGGCGAGCTCGCGGTAGGCCCTCTTTGCCTCCTCCACGGTTGAAGAGGCGTTGATCTCGCGCAAGAGACGCTCTACCTGTTGCTGACTTTGACGGAGGAACACTTCCAGCTCCCTGATCCTAGTGGAGAGCGTCTCTTCTTTGGCCTCTTCGAACGCGGCTACTTTCTCCGCGTAGGTGTGCTTCAGCTTGCTCGCCTCTGCTAGTTCTTGTTCCGCCCTACTGCGATGTTTGAGGAGCGTCTGGCGTTCGCGCTCCAACTCCTCGATGATGTCCTCGGCGCGGATCTCCCCCTGGGTGAGGAACGATCGCGCTCGTGTCACCAAATCCTCGGAAAGGCCAAGGCCGCGAGCGATGACGAACGCGTTACTCTTGCCGGGAACCCCCTCGATCACACGGAAGGTGGGGGAGAGGGTCTCGACGTCAAACTCCATCGACGCGGTCTTCACCGCAGGATGGCGGATGGCAAAGTACTTGAGCGGGGTGAGGTGCGTGGAAACAGCGACCAGTGCCTCGGCCTCAAGCAAGTCCTCGATGATGGAGAGGCCAAGGGCGGCCCCTTCCTGCGGATCGGTCCCCGCACCGAGTTCGTCGAGGAGGACGAGGGCGCCCGCGTCGGCCTCCTCCAGGATGGAGACAATGTTTTTCATGTGGGCGGAGAAGGTGGAGAGATTCTGCGAGATCGATTGTTCGTCCCCGATGTCGGTTCGCACCTTGGATACGAGGGGGATCTTGCTATCCGGGGAGGCGGGAATAGGGATGATCGCCTGGGTCATCAGCGTCAGAAGGCCGAGTGGCTTCAGGGTCACCGTCTTGCCGCCGGTGTTCGGCCCGGTGATCACCGCCATCCGGGTCCGATCTCCAATGGAGAGGGAGATTGGGACGACCTGCTCTTGGTCGATGAGGGGGTGGCGAGCGTTGCAAAGCGCGAGGGAGCGGGAGAGGCGGGGGAAGGAACAGTGATGGGCGATCGCGTAAGAGGCACGGGCGAAGAGGGAATCGAGGTGGGCGAGGATCGCCCGGTTGTGCATGAGTGAAGATCCCTTCTCCTTGAACGCCTCGGTCAGATCGCGCAGGATCCGCAGCCGCTCATCGTGGATCTCCCCGCCCAGGGTAGCAAGGTTGTTGTTCTCCGGTACGAGCGTGGTCGGCTCGGCGTACAGGGTCTGGCCGGTCGCCGAACGATCGTGAACCACGAACCCCATCGCCCCGACCGCCCCGCTCTTGATCGGAACGACCAGCCGTCCGGCGCGGCGAGTGATCACCGCTTCGCTGATCAGTTCAGGGTTACGATCGATCAACGCGCGCAGCTTCTTCTCGACCCTCTGTTCGAGAGTTCTTCGCTTCGCGATCAGGCCCTTCAGCGTTGGGGAGGCATCGTCGCGCACCGCGCCGGTCTCGTCGATTGCCCGATGGATCCTCTTCGCAAGATCGATCGCCTCGAAGAGACGTTCGGCGAACCGGCGCAGGGACGGGAAGGCCTCTTGCGTGGTGAATACGGCTCGGATGCGCCGGGTCTCGTCGATCGTTCGCAGGACGAGGAGAAACTCCTCCCCAGCGAGAAAGGCGTGCTCCTCGGCACGCCTGAGAAGGGGAGCGAGGTCTTCCACCCCGTGGAGCGAGAAGCGCCCTTGCTCCTCCAAGAAGGAGATCGCCTCACCGACCTCGGCCATCCCCTGCTCTATTGCCTCCCGATCCTCAAGTGGGGTAAGGGCATCGATCGCCTCCTCGCCGAGAGAGGAGGAGGAGAACCCCTTCAGAAGGTGCTTGACGCGATCGAATTCGAGATCACGCAGCGTCTTGTCGTTGGCGATCGCCATCTCTATGTTATAGCGCCCCCTCCGGGAGAAGATTTCTCGCCATCTCTACCATCTCCGCGATGATCGTCCGCACTGGTTTCACCTCGGTGATAAGCCCGCTGATCTGACCGGCCATCAGGGAGCCGGTCTCTGTATCTCCGTCGTAGACGGCACGGCGCAGGCCTCCTACAGCCAGGGTTTCGAATTCCTCCCGCGGCCGCCCTTCCTCCTCGTAACGAGCGAACTGCTTACTCATCTTGTTCGCAAGGGTGCGTACCGGGGCACCTATGCTCCGTCCGGTGACGATCGTCGCACGTTCGTTCGCCTTCAGGACAGCCTCCTTGAAGTTGTCGTGCACCGGAGCTTCGGTGGAAACGAGGAAGCGGGTTCCCATCTGAACTCCTTCCGCTCCGAGCACGATAGCCGCAGCGAGCCCACGGCCATCGCCGATCCCCCCGGCAGCGATCACCGGAATCGATACAGCATCGACCACCTGAGGAACGATGACGATCGTCGTCGCCTCGCCGACGTGCCCTCCGGACTCCGTTCCCTCGGCGATGACTCCATCCACGCCGGAACGCTCCATCCTCCGAGCGAGCGAGACAGCGGGGACGACTGGAAAGACCTTGATCCCTGCCTCCTTCAGCCGGTCGATGTACTTCGCTGGGTTCCCAGCGCCGGTCGTCACCATGGGAACGCGCTCGCGAATGACGATCTCCACCTGTTTATCGATATTGGGGTCCATCAGCATCAGGTTGACCCCGAACGGTCTATCGGTCTTTTCGCGCACCTCAGCGATCTGCGTGACCAGGAGATCGGGCGGCATTCCGCCCGAGCCGATCACCCCTAACCCACCGGCCTCAGAGACCGCCACGACGAGTGGGGCACGCGACACGTGTGCCATCCCCCCAAGGAGGATGGGATAACGAATACCGAGCATCTGACAGATCCGATTCACTTTTTACCCCCTTGCTAAATCTTACAAAGATGATACCACGCCGCGTGGGAAACGGACAGGAACCAAAGGGGGTGCCTTGGTAAAACGCTGGAAAGTTGCATCTACGGGTGGAAAATGTGGGCTCTTCGTCGTTTTGAGTGGGTAGCGGCTCCTAGCTTCACACGCGCACGAAGTGAGGGTTGATGGGTCCCCGCTATTACGTGTGGGTAACTAACCGCGGTCAATTTTCTCTCGACGCATAGAAGGGT
>JAUWNQ010000049.1 GCA_030612565.1 Candidatus Bipolaricaulota bacterium
GGAGTTTGCCTGCGGAACTTGGCTCCGCCGAGTTGGCGGGCGCGAAGCTTCTGCCATAGGAGCTTCTCAGCCTCGGTGGACGCACGCCGCAGCCCGCGGGCACGCTTGACCTGTTTGCTCCCCCTCACCCCAACCCTCTCCCCCAACAGGGAGAGGGCATTTAAAGCAGCGGAAGACATGCTCACCTACACACCTTTGCTCGAGGCAGAGAGAAAACTCAAGACGAGCAGGATCCCTTAAAACAGTCAATCCACAACCCCCCTCCCGTGATGGGAGGGGTCAGGGGAGGATGATGCAGAGCTTCCGTCTACCCACTCGAAACGACGAAGAGCCACAAATTTCCTCAGCTGGACCAGCCGACAGAGTAGATGAGGGCGCTTGCGCCCACGGCGAGGCAGTAGATCCCGAAGACCTTCAATCGGCCGCGCGCGATGATTGCCAACAGTCCCTTGATCGCGAGAGCGCCGACGGCTGCTGCGACGAGCGCTCCGAGGAGGAGACCCGCCCACTCCCCAGCGGGGATACTTCCCTCAGAGAACGCCTGGATGACCTTGAGTACGCCCGCCCCGAGGATCGCGGGGATCGAGAGGAGGAACGAGAACCGGGCCGCCTCTGTGCCGCGAACCCCGAGCGCCATCCCGGGCGCGATCGTCGATCCGCTGCGGGAGATCCCAGGGAGGAGGGCAGCCGCCGGCGATAGGCCGAGGTAGAGCGACTCGAAGAGCCGGACCTCGTGACGCTTCGCCCTCTGCCCTGCCCAGTCGGCGAGGAAGAGAATCGCCCCGGTTACGAGGAGGCAGGACCCGATGACCAAAAAGGATGTGAACGCTGCCTCGATCCTACTCTGAAAGAGAAGCCCGAAGAAGACGATCGGAATCGTCCCCACGATGAGCCGCCCCACCTCGCTGCGTTCGCTTCCTCGATGAAAGAGACCACGCACAAGTCTAATCAGGTCGCGACGAAAGAGGAGAAGAACGGCACCCAGCGTCCCCAGGTGGAGCGCCGCCTCCAGGAGAACCCCTGGAGGGTCGAACCCGAGGAAGCGCTCGAAAAGAACAAGGTGGGCCGAGCTTGAGACCGGTAGGAACTCGGTCAGTCCCTGCACAATCCCTAGCACGATATAGTGGATCATTTCTTCCGTTGCGGGGAGAAGGTGAGCGTCAGGGCATCGAGCGAGCAGGCCTCGGTGCACTCCCCGCACTTGATGCAGTTGTGGTTGTCGTACTCCTCATGGGGTTGGAGCCCCATTGGACAGGCAACCGCACAGGCCCCACAACGCGAACAGCGGTTCGTGTCGAGTTTCAGGTGAAGGAAGCTCACCTTATTGAAGAGCGACCGGACCGCTCCCATCGGGCAGAGGTAGCGGCACCAGAATCGCGCGATGATCACCATCCCCAGGAGGCCCGTTCCCAGGGAGATCATGTGAATGATGAACGGCCGGTTCACCTTTGCCACTCCCATGAAGAGGTAGGGGATGGAGGCGGTGATCGAGGCGGCGGGGCAGAGTTTGCAGAAGATCGTGTCGGCGAGCGCCCACGCCGCGATGATCGTCCCGAGAAGGACGACGTACTTGGAGTAGGAGGCGACCCTATTGATCCGCACCTTGCGGAAGGCAAGGAGATCGTTGAGGGTCCCGAACGGGCAGAACCATCCGCAGAACCCGCGACCGGCGATCAGGCCGTAGGCGATGATCGCCCCGATCCAGAAGTAGGGGACGGTCCCGTAGATGACGAGGTTTTGCATGAGGCCGATCGGGCAGATCGTCACCGCGAGTGGGCAGGCGTAGCAGTGGAGCCCGGGGAAGATGATGTGCGTCATCCCGATCCCGGTGAACCCGAACAGTCCCAATAGGAGCCCGAACGACTGGCTGATCCGCCGCGCAAAGGATAGCTTCATGATCCGACCTCCAACAGGTCGAGCAATCTCTTCTCCAGATCCTCCACCCCGAATATGATCTCATCGGTGTCGACCCGCAGGACCGCCGGGACGATCGTGCGACTCGAACGGATCACCCCGTAAGAAGCGGCGAGGTCGCGCTCGGCATCGACATCGATGAACTGATAACTGATATATGGAGTCAGCGCGGCCATCTTCTCGACCATCGCCTCGGCATAGGGGCAGGAATGGCACCACGGAGCGTAGAAGACGATCAACTCGATATCGCGATCGAGCTTGGCAAGGGCATCGATCGCGCCGGATGAGAGGATGGGCTCCTCGTGGTGCGACTCTTCGATCCCCACGCAGGAGGTGCACAGTACCGCGGCGATCCCCTGCGCCTGCTCGTGCTGATTCAAACGCACCCCGTAGGTGAGAGCACCGGCGACGATGACAAAGAGCATAAAGTAGAGGGGGAAGGTTACCCGGCGCATTCGCCGCAGGAGGAGAGCGCCGACGAGAAGTCCCCCGGCGATCAGTGGAGGGACCCACCCCGGCGAGGATCTCTTCGCTGGCGGCGGTGTGGGTAAGGAGACCGCCCCTTCCTCAACAGCTACGGTCAGGGGGATCTCGTCGACGATCTGAAAACAGCTCACATCGATGCAGAAGGTGTAGATCACCTGGAGCGAAAGGGTGTACTGACCAGGGGGAAGATCCGAGGCGGAGACGAGAGTGAGATCGATCCATTCCTGCGTGAACGGGGAAACCAGTTTGAGGACCCCTATCTCGGAGAGGATCGACCACCCCTCCGTCTCCGCCAGGGTGACAGTGACATCATCCGCCTCGTGGATGGAAGTGTTATCAACCTTGATCCGTATCCCAGCCTCACCGCCCGGGGAGAAGGTAACTACAGCCGGTTCGATGGAGAAGGTGAGGATCGGTTCCTGCGCCCAAGTCACCGGGCCAACCAGGACCAGCAGAAGGAGGAGAGACAAGGCGATGCTCAGGCTGGGGTCAGATCTTGTCTTTTGGTGTTTGTGGAAGGAATACCACTTGACAACACGCCCAACCCTCGTACAAACCACGGAGAAGATAAGGCGCAGCATGGAAACACCAAAAGCAAAGATCTGACCCCATGCCATCAGCTCTCCCCCCTGAGGAGTGCCTGCACCGCCTGGTGCAGCTCCTCCCCTCGTAGATCCTTCCCGCGGATGATCCCCTCTCGATCGATCAGGTAGAGCATCGGAATCCCCGATATGCGGTAGAGATCAGAGATCTGTCCGTCCGATCCATCGTAGATCTGTCGATACGAAAGCTCGTAGTCCGCAACGGCTTGGGTGAAGGACTCCTCGCTCCGATCGAGGTCGATACCGATCACCACTACCCCATCCTTGGCGTACTCATCGGCGATCCCTTTCGTCGTCGGAAGTTCCGCAAGGCAGGGCACGCACCAGCTCGCCCAGAAATCGAGGAGCACGATCTGTCCCTTGAGTGCGGCGAGCGAGATCTCCTTCCCGTTGATATCGAAACCGGTGAATCCCGGGGCGGGAAACCCCACCTCGAGCGGCGGCTTCTCAGCCACCCAATCGTCTGTCTCCTCGATGGCGATCCTCGATCCGTCCGGGCTGACCGAGGAGGCACGATAAACCGTCCCGTCGATATTGAACGGCTCGTCGAGCCAATCCCATTCATGCGAATCCGCCGTCGTGAAGAGCTCCCCATCCTGGTCGGTGTCGATAAACATAATATCACGATCGAGGTCATCGTAACGCCCGTCCGTGTTATCGTCGATCAGCGCGATCAGATAGGTGACGCTGCCCAGTTGAATCTCCCCGCTACGGTAGGAATCGCGGCAGTAGGTGATGACCGTTGGTGTTCGCGGGTTCCAGATGAGGAAGACCCGGTAGGTTGAAGGGGAATCTAGATCCTCATAGGAAACCGAGAAAGGGACGCTCGCAAGCAAGCTTCCATCCCACAACTGTCGTTCCCAATCGACCTTTAGCAGCACGCCGCTTCGGTCGTTGTCGACGTAGAGGACAGATCCCTCTGCCCCTCGGTCGAGAACTAGATGGAATGCATCCCCATTCAGCGGGATCGCTCCATAGGAGGGTGTCCCCTGGTAGTCGGGCTCGGAGAGGTTGGGTATGGAGGTTGCCGAGAGCTTCACCCCCTGCGGGCGGCAGGCTCCAGTGAGATCGAGGATCGAATCGATGTAGTGAAGATCCGCTTCATACGCGAGCGTGCCGACCGAGAAAAAAAGGACGGTGAAGACGATCACGAATAGCTTCCGACTCATTTGCCGCCTCCATTCACGAGTGCGCGTAGCCGCGATACGACGAGATCGCTACCGATTACGGAGAGGAGATCGAAGAGGCCAGGGCCGACGGGGCGACCGGTCGTCGAGATCCGAATCGCCTTAGCCACATCCTTCAGTTTCGCTCCCTGTGCGGTGAGTGCCTCACGCAACGCCGCCTCCACCGCGTCATGAGAGAACGATCTGCACGCTTCGAACGTGTCGCAGATTGCCGTGATCAGTTCCTTCTGGTGTTCATCGATTGTCACTTCCTCTTCCTTCTCGACTGCCACGGGAAAGAGGATTAGCATCATCTTCGCCAAGTCGACGAGGGTGTGAGCGCGATGCCTAAGGAGCGATGTCGCACGCGTAAGGCGTTCCTCTCCCGCATCCTTCCACATCTCCTCTGTCACCGTCCCCTGATCGAGGACGAACGGACGAACGAGATCGGAAAGCCTGTGGGGATCGGCCGCCTTGAGGTGCTGCTGATTCAGCCAAAGGAGCTTCTCATCGTCGAAGATCGCGGCGGAGCTCCCCACTCTATCCATGTCAAAGAGGTCTATCAACTCCTGGCGAGAGAAGATCTCCCGATCACCGTGCGACCAGCCTAACCGGGCGAAGAAGTTGACCATCGTCTCGGGAAGGAACCCGCGGCGTTGGTACTCGAGGACCGACGTGACCCCGTGCCGCTTGGAGAGGCGGGTGCGATCCGGGCCGAGAATCATCGGAAGGTGGATGAAATGCGGCAATGGGCGTCCCATCGCCTCGTAGAGGAGGATCTGCTTGGGGGTGTTCATCAGGTGATCGTCCCCGCGGATGACGTGCGTGATACCCATGTCTGCGTCGTCGACCACCACGACAAAGTTATAGACGAAGCTTCCATCGGAACGGCGGATGACGAAGTCCTTCATCTCCTCATACTTGAACGTCACATCCCCGAGAAGATCGTCGTGCACGACCATCTCCCCATCCACGGGAACACGGAACCACCACGCCCCGTCGTGTTCATAGGCGAGATCATGGTCCATCAGGTCCTGAGCCGCTTTTTGATGTGCGGCGGTCCGTTCGGTCTGGCGGTAGTACTCATCCCAATCGAGACCCAACCAGTTCATCGCCTCGATGATCTGCTCGATCGACTCCTCGGTCGACCGCTCCTGGTCGGTATCCTCGATCCGTAGGATG
>JAUWNQ010000061.1 GCA_030612565.1 Candidatus Bipolaricaulota bacterium
CGGGAATTAGTGGTCGAGCACTATAGTGACTATCCACTAATGCTACAATCTAAATCGGCTACAAGCGCCATGATTCTGACGCGTGAGGATCTTACCTATAAGCATGTGAACCACGTCTTCGCAGCATGGCTGCAAGCCCTGTAAGAGTTAGCGTAGGATAATCGTCGAGGTTATCGATAAGGAGAGAAATGAGCGAACCCATCTATCGGCTTAATCTCGATCCAAGTCTGGATCCCTCACCGGTACTTCCGGCACTGATCTGGGCGGAGGGGATTTCGGCACCGCGCCCTACGGAGGAAACACCGGCGTTCCTCACCGAGATCCTGACCCAAGCAGCGGTTACAGGTGAGGAGTTCGTACCGGCTGTACTCAGAACGCGCGTGCGAAAGATGCTCCGGCACGGGAAATACCACGCAAGTGGACGGGGCAAACCAGCGAGTGAGTTTCTCCTGCGCGCTGCACTTGCCGGATACTTTCCGCTCGTGAACGGGCCGGTCGATGTAAACAACACTATCAGCCTCATCTCCGGCTTGCCGGGGACGATCTTCGACGCCGATCTATCAGGGACACACCTCCTCCTGCGCCGTGGGAGGCCCGAAGAATCTTACATCTTCAACCGATCGGGGCAGGCGATCGACCTCCAAGACCTGCTCTTGGTCTGCCGTCGCGTGGGAGAAGCCTGGGAGCCGTGTGGAAACCCGGTCAAGGACGCAATGTCAACGAAGATCCTCCCTGAAACCAAGCGAGTAATTGCAGTCCTCTATGCCCCAATGGATGAGCCTGTCTCTTCTTTAGAAGGCTGGGCAGCGCGCTACGCCGACCTCCTCAAGGCGCACTGTGAGGCTGAAGCGGTAGGATTCAAGGTCATAACCGCGTAGCATTTCCTGCTTTAGTAGTGCTCCCAGTGAATCCTCTCTTGGTCGTATTGAGTCCGTAACGCCTTCTCCTCTGATGGAACGCCGATCGGAACCAGTGCGAAGGCGTATTGATCGTTGGGGAGGCCGACAATGCTGCGGATTGATCCCTGTTTCGCCTCGTCCATTCCGCACCACGTCGCTCCAAGGCTGAGGTTCGCCACGGCGAGCAAGAGGTTCTCCGTGGCGGCGGCCATGTCTTGATCGAACCACTTGTAGCCCTTCTTCTCTCCGAATGGGATGATCACCGCACCGGCGTCGACGCCAAACCCCGCGTACGGGTGCGCCTTACACAGGGCAACGATCTTCTCCTTCTCCGTGACGACGACAAAATGCCACGGTCGTTTGTTGTTCGCCGATGGGGCTGCCATCGCCGCCTTCAGGAGCGCCTCCAGTTTCTCCCGCTCGATTGGCTCTCCAGTAAATTGTCGAATCGAACGCCGTTTGGTAATGAATTCAAGAACGTTTTCGTACATTACAGCACCTCCGAATTTCCTTACTGAAATACTCGATCGCGTAACACCTATGGATACTCTAACAGAGAAAGGGAGACCGTGCGAGTGTAACGTACGTTACGCAGAAGCGCTTGAGGCTGCAGAGTTATCCCAAGCCATTAAGGAGACCTTGAGGTTAAGGTCCTCGGTTAGTTCGGTCTTCCGCGACCCTTTCGCAATGGGACGATCCCTTTTATAATGGCTCAATCCCGCACTTGTAAGAAAAGGAGAGGTTATGAACGCACCCCTTCCCGATGGTTTCACCG
The DNA here is from genome assembly GCA_030612565.1 of Candidatus Bipolaricaulota bacterium. Next base: position 1,675 of record JAUWNQ010000061.1, read on the forward strand.
CTCGCTCGATGACGCTGGATGATATCCCTGCAGTGGTTGCATTGGAAAACGCCCACTCGCGCGAGCTCATCGGCGTCGAGCCACTAACGGAGCAGCGACTGCGTACCCAGTGTCAGACGCCGGGGTTCGATCTGGAAACCGATACCTGCCTCGTCCTCGACCGAACGGGAGAGCTTATCGGTGATGCCTATGTATACGATGTTGCCGTGCCGCACGTGCAGGTCCGGTGCGAGAGCGTTGTTCACTCAGGGTACCGGAATCAGGAAATCGGGAGTTATCTTCTCGAGTGGGCGGAAGAGAGGGCACGCCAGGCGATCCCCAAAGCCCCGGAGGGCGCGCGTGTAACACTATCTCACGGTGTCCTGGAGCAGGATAGACCGACTCAGGAGCTCCTCGTTCAGCACGGATTCGTACCCATCCGCCATTTCTGGCAGATGGTGATTCAGATGGAAGCTCCACCTCCTTCTACCACCTGGCCCGAGGGGATCACCCTAAGCACCTTCGCTGACAAGCCCGATGACCGTGAACTCGCGCTCGCCATACGCGATGCCTTCAAGGACCACTGGGGGTACGTGGAATCCCCCATCGAGGACGAACTCGAACGGTGGCGTCACCAGACCGCACACGATCCTGACTTCGACCCCTCCCTCTGGTTTCTGGCAATGGAAGGGGAGGAGATCGCAGGGGTATCCATGTGCTGGCCCAAGAGTCATGAGGACCCGAAGATGGGCTACGTGGGGGTCGTCGGGGTTCGCCGCCCCTGGCGACGGCAAGGGCTGGGTTTGGCCCTTCTGCACCACTCCTTCGGGAAACTCTATCGCCGAGGGATCCGTAAGGTTGGCCTCGATGTCGACGCGACGAGCCTCACCGGGGCCACGCGCCTCTATGAGCGAGCGGGGATGCACGTCAACCGCCAGAGCCACGCCTACGAGAAGGAACTGCGTGCCGGTAAGGACCTGAGCACGCAATCAGTGGAGTAGAAATCCATAATTGGGCTGGGGAGTAGAGGAGAGTTTAAAACGCGCGCAAAGGAACGGTTCGAAAAGGATTTCCTCCTCGCACACGTAAAGGTGCTCGCCCAGAAGATCGGGCCGCGCGGGACGGGAACGGTCGGAGAGGAAGAAGCAGCTCACTACGTCCGCGACCGACTGCAACACCTCGGCCTGTCGATAGAGGAAAGCTCTTTCCGCGCCGTTGCGGAGATGAACTGGTTTCCCATCACTGCTGCCCTCGTAAGCCTCTGTGGGATCGCGCTCTACCCTTTGTCAGAGTGGATTCGCTTTCCGGCCACGCTCCTCGCTTCTCTTGCCGCGCCACTCCTGTGGTGGGCTATCGCCCGTGCCGACAGCCCCTTCTGGTTCCTCCTCCCTCGCGTTACGAGTCGGAATATCGTTGCCCGCATCGCTCCAACAGGAAAGACCTCTCAGATAGTCGTAATCATCTCCCACTTGGACAGCAACCGCTGTCGCCTCGTATGGCGCGCGGGGAAGGCCAGGACGATTAAGGCTGGCTCGATCGCAACACTCATCGTCTACAGTGCCATCGGTTTCCTTCTCCTCCTCGGAGCCACCAGCGGATGGGGTTGGCCCTATTCTGCCTCCCTCCCCGGCGCGATCTACGCCCTGGCGACGCTGATCGTCCTCTTCGCGGAGATGCGTCTCCCTTACTCCCCGGGAGCGAACGATAACGCAGCGAGCGTTGCGGTCAACCTAGGGCTGGCAACGCAACTCGCAAGGGAACCGCTCGAAACGACCGAGGTCTGGTTTGCGTTTACCGGCGCAGAAGAGGTCGATCATCGCGGATTGAAGGTCCTTCTAAAGGAACACCCCGAGCTCCGCGTGGCTCTCTTTATCGACCTGGAAGGGGTCGGTGGGGGGGAGCTCTGTTACCTCGCGCAGGAGGGGATCCTCCGCTACTACAATCCTGATTCAGAGCTACTTAGGTTTGCGAAGGAGGCGGCGAAGAGGCGATCCGATCTCCATGTGAAACCAGGAGTGATGCCGGTTGTCGATGAGGTGCAGACCCTACGGCGGCTGGGCTACCGCGCGATCTGCCTCGCGGGAAGGGACTCGCAGACCGACTCTCTCCCCTACTGGCACACCTGCATGGATACGGTGGAGCATGTCTCCGCTGCCGCACTCGGACGTACAGCGGAATTCGTCTGGGAGATGCTCCATGGGATCGATCGCCAGAATCAATGATCCTAAAAAACTCGGCGCTCCCAACTTTAGTGTTGTGTAGCAATACACGATCTTGTCTGTCCCCTTGTGATTTTCACGCAAAAGGCAAGGTTCGCCCCGCCGCTGCGGAGATCCCCGCGTCTCCCCCCTCTTCCTCTCTGCGTAAATGCTTCTGTCCCGTGAGAGAAAGCACGCCACAGCTGTCGAATTTAGCGCGACAGCGCTCCTTTAACGAGGTCCTTCCCCATCCGCCACAGGCCGCCTGGGAAGCGGTGTGCGTCGGCGAGTACCTTATCGAGGGCGTCGAGGGCGTAATCGACCTCCTCCTCGCCGATTATGAGCGGCGGTAGAAACTTGATGATGTTCACCCGGTGCCCGGAGACCTGGGTGAGAAGACGGTGGTCGTGCATCAACCCCATCACCACCATCTGGGCGAAGAGCCCCTCCTGTACCTTCTCGAGCGCGGTCCATCCCCCTTTTAGTTTGAGCGATTTTGGCGGGCCGAACTCAATCGCCACCATCAGCCCCTTCCCGCGCACATCCTTCACCATCTCGTAGCGATCCTTCAGTTGTTTGAGGCCGGTCAGGAAGCGCTCTCCCATCCGGGCAGCGTTTGCGATCAAATTCTCCTCCTCCAGAACCTCCAGCATCGCCAGCCCTGTTCCCATCGCCAGCTCGTTCATCCCGAACGTGTTCGAGTGAACGACTGCACGTTCGAGGCCGGAGAAGATCTTGCTGTGGATCTCGCGCCGTGTGAGTATCGCCCCGACCGGGATGAACCATCCACGCAACGCCTTGGAGATGGGGACGATGTCTGGAGAAATTTTCCAGCGCTCCCCGCAGAAGAAACG
>JAUWNQ010000102.1 GCA_030612565.1 Candidatus Bipolaricaulota bacterium
ATGGATAAAGAGAACAAGATGCTTAAAACTCAGGAGTTAAGGCCTTTCTCAGCGATCTCTGCGCCCTCTGCGGTAAGATCCTTGTGCTTCTCGCCAAGACGCAAAGAACAGCAGAAGACAGGAAAAATTGACGGAAAACGATCTCTCTCTGTCCCGTACCTTGCCTGGAGTGTGAGGAACCTCAAAAGTAATACCGACCTGCGATTCCATGACGAAATTCACGGAGACCTTTTCACACAGGTAGACAAGACAATGGAGTTACTGCTGACCAAGTATCTGCAGGCGGCCATCAGCTACGAAGGTATCTACCGGGTTGAGAATTATCCAATCCCAGAAAACGCTTTGCGTGAAGCCGTTCTGAATGCGATCGTGCACAAGGATTACAGCAGCAGCGTACCCATTCAGATCAGCGTTTATGATGACAGGATCATGATCTGGAACAACGGTCGCCTGCCCGGAGATTGGACAGTTGATCGCCTGTTGGGACAGCATCCGTCGATCCCCTTCAACCCGGACATCGCCAACGCATTTTTTAGGGCGGGCAGTATTGAGGCCTGGGGCCAGGGCATCGAGCGAATTCTGGTGGAATGCAAGGCTATGGGTACGCCAATACCAACATTCCGTTACGAAACCATTGGTTTGTGGGTGGAGTTTCCTTACCTGATGCCTAAAAGAGCCGATCAGAAAACTTCGGAGAAAACTTCGGAGAAAATGCTGTCGCTGATGAAGCAGAACCCGGACATCACCATTTCTGTAATCGCGGAAACCTTAGGCAAGGGCACGCGAGCTATCGAGATGCAACTCGCGAAGCTTAAAGCTCTGGGTAAGATTGAGCGTATTGGTCCTGACAAAGGCGGACACTGGCACGTGGTAGGAGAGGACAATGAGTAACATCGGCCCAAAAGAAATCCTGACGTGGAAACACGTCATCCAATTCTTTCAGGATGAGCTGGGTTACCATCACCTCAACCATTGGAAAGACAGCGAGGGGCTGCGTGACGGCGTGATCGAGACGCCGGAGAAATACTACTGAGGCTGGGGTTAGGCCTTCATTTGAACGAAGAGGGCGAGGATCCTTATCGGAAAGGTATGTTTCCGGGGAGGCCTGTGCACAGGGAGGAAGATGGGTCAAATTGTTGCAACAATCGTCAGCGTGGTCGATCGGATGGGATACTTTGGCGTTGTGGCGGCGATGTTCCTCGAAAGCTCGTTCTTCCCTTTTCCGAGCGAGGTGATCATCCCTCCGGCGGGGTACCTCGCGAGCCAAGGGACGATGCAGCTCTGGGCGGTCATTCTCTCGGGGACGGCCGGTTCTCTCTTGGGGGCGCTCTTCAACTACTGGATCTCGCGAATCCTCGGACGACCTTTAGTCCTTAAATTCGGTCGTTACGTTGGCCTCACCCCGCGTGCCTACGGGAGGGCGGAGGGGTTCCTGCAACGACACGGCGAGATCAGTACGTTTGTCGGGCGGCTCATACCGGGGCTGCGGCAGTACATCTCCCTTCCGGCTGGTTTGGCGCGGATGCACCTCGGGCGGTTCTGTCTCTTCACCGCTCTCGGTGCGGGGATCTGGGTAACCGTCCTCGCCTTCCTCGGTTACCTCGTTGGGAACAACCAAGAGCAGGTAGTCCAAGTCCTCCACAAGTCCACGCTCTACATCGGCCTCTTCCTGGGGGTGATCGTCCTGCTCTACATCGGATGGCACCGCGCCCGTCGCAGACAAGGCAGGGAAGAATGAGCGGGCGATCATGATTTGCAGGGGATCTCGTCACCTTCTATCATCCTTTTGCGCTTAAGGAGGAACGATGAGCAAGACCGACGAGGGGATCCTCGCCCAGGAGCTGGAGCGAGCGGAGACGAACTACCACCTGCTGAAGGAGAGCGGGGTGCGGGCAATCTCTGTGATGGGAACGATCGGGAGTGGGAAGACCCTTCTGATCGAGCGAATCATCGATCGGATTGCGCCTTGCGGCCTTACAATCGCGACTATTGCCGGTGATGCAGTGGGAGACGAGGATCACCAGCGGTTCCTCGCGCACGGAGTGCTCTCGGTCCCGTTGAACGGAGAGAACCCCTCCTACCTAGAACCACAGGAGGTTCATGAGGCGTTGGCCTCTCTTCCCCTTGCGAAGATCGACCTTCTCTTCATCGAGAACGTGGGAGGGCTTGTGGCTCCGGCCGATCATCCCCTGGGCGCGAAGATCGACATAGTGGTTGTCTCAGTCACCGAGGGGGAGGCGACGGTCCGCAAACACCCGGATATCTTCACCCAGACCGATATTTTGGTCATCAACAAGATCGACCTCGCCGATGCGATTGGGGTCGACGCACAACGGATCGTGGAGGATTACTCCCGGATAAACCCTCATGGGACAGCGATCCTCACCGATGCACAACACCACCGTGGAATCGACGATCTTCTGCAGGCGTTGGGGATCGAGTGCGCCACGGCGCAATGGTGAAGTACCCTATCCCGATAGCGCTCTTAGGTGCAAACGCCGCCGATGCAGCATCCGGTGAGGGCGAGGAGCAGAATTCCGATTGGCAATAGAAACAGTATCTTTTTCATGATCGCATTGTACCAGATGTGACGGATATCACAAAAGCTCTTGCACCCCTCGCTGCGCCGCGTATCCTTTACGGCATCATGATGAAGACACTCGCTTTGATCGGGATTGCCGCGTTGGTCCTCTTCGTTGGCTACACGCAGTGGGAGTACTTCGATAGTCTTACCGAGAAACAGAGGTTGATTGCGACGAGCAATTTTCCCATCGTTGGAGAACCAGCCCCTGATTTTTCGCTTCCCTCTCTCGACGGGGGGAGCGAATCTCTCGGTAACTACGCGGGCAGCCCACTCGTGATCGACTTCTGGACGACGTGGTGCGGTATCTGCAAGTCGGAGTTCCCTTTCTTCGAGGAGTTTCATCGCGCTTACGGGGAGCGGGTCCCCTTGCTCACTATATGCTCGGGGACGTCGCAGGCGGATGCCGTCGCGCTCATCGAAGAGGGTGGATATACCTTCCCGGCCCTCTACGACGACGGGAAATCGATCGCGCGTGCCTATCAACCGCAGGAAGAGAGCGTCAAGCGTGAGATCACGGCCTTTCCGTTTACCGTATTTATCGACGCAAGCGGGACCGTTGTCTACGCCAAGGCAGGGATCTTCACGAACATGGACGAGCTACTGCAACTGCTGCGGAAACTCGAGTTCCCCCTCGACTGAGAAATCCCCGCGTATCTCTGGGGAGAGGGAGACTCGGGGACTCGGGGACACGGAGACGCGGGGACGCGGAAGGGTGAAACCCAATATTCCTTGGCGATCTTGGTGTCGCGACACCTTTGCGGCTTGAGTGAGTGTAGCGAACGGGCGAGAGGAAAAGCTTGTGTCTCTCGCAGAGGAGCCACATTACAGTGCTACGGGAGAGATGAAGGAGGGAGGCCCGCGTTTCACGGCGGGCCTCGATCTTTCGCAAGCGATTACTTCTTGCGGTAAGGAGGTGTCGGTTCTTTTTCATCTAATATACCCGCAAAATGGAAAAATGT
>JAUWNQ010000101.1 GCA_030612565.1 Candidatus Bipolaricaulota bacterium
ACGGTGGTGTAAGAGACCACCAGCGGCTTGGGTGACCGGGCCGGCTTGGCAAACCCTGGTCGGAGCAAGGCCAAGTAGGAAGGCGTTCTAAGGACGGCCCGTCCAAGCCTTCGGGTAGGCCGCATCAGTTGAATGGCCCCCCCCGACAGAATCCGGCTTACAGGCCCTCTCCTCGGAATTGAGTGATTGAGTGATTGAGTGATCGGGTGATCGGGTGATTGAGCGATTGAGTGATTTAGCTTTCCAATCCCCCGATCATTCAATCGCTCAATCGTTAAATTCGTAATAAGTAACGGCGAGGAGAGTGAAACGAGTGCGTACGGTGAGAAAAGCGCGGGTGGTCTGGTCTATTCTTCTCACCGTGTACGCCGGCGCGATCTTCGCCCTATCGAGCCTTCCGCTGACCGGTAGAGAGCCACTCCTCCCCTTTCCGAACGGGGACAAGCTCCTCCACTTCATGGAGTTCTCCATCTTCTTTTTTCTTTCCTGGAAGGCGATTCCCGTGCGGCGGCGCGTGCTCTGTTCGCTGCTCATTACGGCACTCTACGCTGGAAGCGACGAGATCCACCAGATCTTCGTGGCGACGCGCACGGCGAGCCTGCTCGATTGGTTCGCTGATTTCGCCGGAGGAGCGGCCACCGCTGGCCTAACCATCCTTCTCGTCCGAACTCCCTTGTTCACCGCTTGGGGGCAACGTATACTTGGGCGGTGTGATAAGAAGGAGGGGTAGCGATGTTCTGGGGTCTTCCGTTTCTGATGGGGCCGAGTATCTTGAGCCTGCTCCCAGCGGTCATCCTCGCCATATACGCGCAGTACAAGGTGCGTTCCACCTACACCCGCTACGCTCGTGTGGAAACGGCGAACGGGACCACCGCTGCTCAGGCGGCGAAAAGGATCCTCGCAGGGGCCGGGATCAGCGATGTAGATATCAAAGGAATAAAGGGGACCCTCTCCGATAACTACGATCCCCGGGAAAAGGTCCTGCGTCTCTCCGATCCTGAATCCGTCTCGGTAGCGGCGATCGGGGTGGCGGCGCATGAGGCTGGACATGCGGTCCAGCACGCGCACGGCTACAGGCCGTTGAACTTGCGCACGGCGATCGTTCCCATAGCGAATTTCGGTTCCCAAATTGCCTTTCCCTTCTTCTTCATCGGGTTGATCTTTCGCTACCAGGCGTTCGTCACCTTTGGGATCCTCGCCTTCTCTCTCGCCGTCCTCTTCACCCTGATCACGCTGCCCGTCGAATTCGATGCGAGCCGTCGTGCTGTTGTCGCGCTGCGGGAGACGGCTCTGGTGACAGAAGAGGAACTCGGTGCGGTGAAGGAGGTCCTGTTCGCGGCCGCGCTGACCTATGTCGCTGCGGCGGCGATGGCCGCGCTGCAGCTCGTGATGCTCCTCTCCGTCAACCGACGCCGATGAACCTCTCCCCCTCGCTTCTCTCTTCAGACTTCGGCAACCTCCGTGCCGAAGCAAAAGAGGTCGAGCCGCTCGCCACGTACTTCCACATCGATGTGATGGACGGGCACTTCGTCGACAACCTGACGATCGGTCCTCCGGTTGTGAACTCCCTGCGCAAGGGACTTCACCGGCCATTCGATATCCACCTGATGATCGACCACCCGATCGCTTACGCCCCACGCTTCAAGATCATGGAAGGCGATATCATCACCTTCCATGTGGAGGCGAAGGACGACCCCTCCCTTACGATCGAGATGATCCACGAGGCAGGAGCTAAGGTGGGGATCTCGCTGCGCCCGGGGACCCCGATCGAGGCGATCTTTCCCTACCTCGACAGGGTCGATCTCGTCCTCGTGATGAGCGTCGAGCCGGGATTTGGAGGGCAGGCGTTCATGCCAGAGGCGATCGAGCGGATCCGCGCGCTTCGGCAACGAATAGGAGACAGGACGATCATGATCGAGGTCGATGGGGGGATCAATCTGGAGAACGTCCGCGATGTGGTCGAGGCCGGGGCAGAGCTCATCGTCGCCGGCTCGGCGATCTTTAAGGAGCGTGACCGCGTCGTTGCGATGCGCGCCCTCATCGACGCTGCCAGTTGACTCAATGAACCCTACGAACCGAACGAACTCTAAGAACTCAACGAACTCCATGAACCCTACGAACCCCATGAACCCTACGAACCCGGCTGACGATCAGCGCTTCATGCGCATCGCGCTCGATCTGGCGCGAAAGGGAGAAGGAGAGGTGAACCCCAACCCGCTTGTGGGAGCGGTTGTGGTACGAAACAGCGAGATCGTCGGTCGAGGTTATCACCATTCCTTCGGCGGCCCGCACGCCGAGGTCTTTGCCCTCGCCGAGGCCGGTGATGCGGCCCACGGCGCCACTCTATACGTCACCCTCGAACCCTGTTCCCATCACGGGAAAACCCCACCGTGCACCGAACGGATCATCGCAGCGGAGATCGCGCGGGTAATCGTCGCCTGCCGCGATCCGAATCCGCTCGTGAACGGCCATGGGATCGAAAGGATGCGTGCCGCCAGCATCGAAGTGACAGAAGGTGTGCTGGAAGAAGAAGCGCGGCGCGCCAACGAGATCTTCTTCAAGTTCATCACCACCGGTCGGCCGTTCGTGCAGTTAAAGCTCGCGGAGAGCCTCGATGGGAAGATCGCCACAAGAACAGGGGACGCTAAGTGGATCAGCAATACGGATTCGCGCACTGAGGTGCACCGCCTGCGCCGAAAGTTCGCCGCGGTCCTCGTCGGTGTAGGCACGGTCATCGCCGATGATCCGCGCCTTACCGTGCGCCACGTTGAGGGGAATGATCCGCTCCGGATCGTCCTCGATGGCCGCGGGAGGATCCCGCTTGCGGCAACGCTCCTGCGCGAGGAAGGGCGCACGATCGTCGTCACCGCGACGATGGCAAGGGAGAAGGAGGAAGCGCTCCTCTCCCTTGGGACAGAAGTGTGGCGCCTTCCTGGAAAGGAAAGCAATATTGACCTGTCAGCCCTCCTCCAGCGCTTCGGTGAGGAGAAGATCGACTCGCTCCTCGTGGAAGGAGGGGGGGAGACCGCAGCCGCATTCCTCGAAGCCGATCTTGTCGACAAGGTCGCGTTCTTCATCGCTCCGATCCTCATCGGCGGCCGCGACGCCATCCCCGCGATCGGAGGAGCCGGGGCAGAGCAGGTGAGCGAAGCGCTTCACCTCGAACGGGTCGAGATCGAACGGATCGGCGAAGACCTCCTTGTGACCGGCTACCCTGAAAAAGGAAACGACAGCACCTCAATCTCGTAGGCGATTTAAGGGAAAGGGGCTAGCCTGACTTTACGACTGAAGTTGAAGGACACGTTCATGTGTAGCATTTTCTGCGAGTAAAATCTCAACGAACACTGTAATCTCGCTATCATCCTCAACTACAACATCTATCAAGGCGCATATAATGACACACAATCGAGAGGCATTCTAAGATGTCTTTTCTTCGTTCCGTAGCCGGCATGTCAGAGGTCCCGTTGCCTCATCTAAAAATGTGGCTCTTCGTCGTTTCGAGTGGGGTAGACGGAAGCTCTGCATCATCCTCCCCTGACCCCTCCCATCAAGGGAGGGGGGTTGTGGATTGACTG
>JAUWNQ010000164.1 GCA_030612565.1 Candidatus Bipolaricaulota bacterium
TCGGCCAGAAGGTCGATCGGGATTTCGATCGTCCCCTCCACACCCTGTTCCTCCCCGCGGTAGGTCTGCAGTTCAACGGTGTAGTGGATCGTGTCTCCGGGATAGTAGAAGGCCGGGTCGATCTCGAGGCTGTTGATGCGCATCGCCCTTATCTCCTGCGTGATCTGCATCGAGACGGCGATGCGCGTGATCTCGGGGTCCTGGAAGTCGTTGTACTGCAGGAAGTTGACGATCCCTGCCAACTGCCATGGCGGATAGATCGCGATATCTTGCGTACTCAAGAAGAGATCATGCCGTTCGAGCGGGAATGGCATCCCGTCTCCCAGGATCTGATAGCTCACCTCAACTGTCCCCTGTCCGATCCGATCGAGGGTGGCATCGATCGCTTCGAACCCGGTCGCGAGGAGGAGATTCGGCATGATGCGCGGCTCGTCCACGAGATCTATCCGGAAGTTCTGCGAGCGATTGCGATCGAGGTCGAGAACCCCTAGAGAGAGGTTGATCAGCTCCGGCCCCTCCCCGATCCGCCCCCCGATCCCTGGCATGCGATCCTCGAGGATCGTCCCGATCGACTCGCCGAGCGTCCCCAGCTTAAACGAGGCGTCGTAAGCCTTCATCGTGTCATAGATATGGGCGGTGGTAAGAGGGAAAGCAGCGGTTCCGTTAGACAGGAATGGATGGCCGAAGCCCACGATCGTATTCCCTTCTTCGTAGGTGAGGGTTCCGAGCGCCCCGATCGTGACATCGCCGCTCGCCAGTGCGACCCCGATTGCACTCCCTGGCTGGAGGGAGGCTCCCCCGTCTGTGTTGACGGTCGCCCCACCGGCAATGGGGTTTAGACAAAGGCCGAAGGAGGAGAGTCCAGACACGGTGGAGGGAAGTCCGGTGGGCAGAAAATTAGAAATAAGGCCGTCCGGTGGTGTAGTGGTTCCGTCCATCAGCGTTTCGAGCGCCCGGCCGGAGAGACCGGTGACAAGGAGTGGCGAGGAGACCGGGTAGGCAAAGATCGTGTCCGGTGCCGCTTGAAGGGCGGTGATCGCGAGAGGGGCATCAACCTCAACTAAGCTGACACCGGTAAGGAGCGACTCCTCGCTCGGACGGGAGGCGGTCGACGTTCCGTTTATTACATCGATAATTCCGAGCATCTGCTCGATTGGGGTGACCAAGCCGATCGGGGTGATCTCCTTCGACCAGGAGGCGGCGCGACTCAGGGCACCGATCATCTTCCCGTCGATGTAGATCGGGCTTCCGCTCATCCCTTGCGCAATTCCACCGGAGCGACCGATCGCCTCCCCACTCACGCGCACGACGATGAAATCGGTGCGTTCCCCAGGTTCGTCGATCACCCCGAGGACCTCCACGTTGAACTCGCTGATCACGTCACCAGCGACGATCGTCTTTCCGATACCGTGCATCCCGAGTTCGATCTCATCGAGGAAGAGGAAGTCCCCCCGATCGTAAGCGAGCCCAGTGACGGCGGTTCCAGCGATGAGCAGGGCAATAGCTACCGTGCTTGTTATTCGTTTCATACTTCCTCCTTGCAGGTCAGACGATCTCTCCAGTGTAGAATGAACCCTTCACGGTTCTTAAGCATAAGGAAGAGGGGCACGAATCGCAAAAAGACTCCTTCGCCACGAAGAGTGGTCGGTTACTAGATTCCGCGGAAGAAGAAGCGGACGAGCATCATCACGGGGATGATCTCGAGGCGGCCGATCCACATGTTGAAGCAGAGGGTGAGCTTGCTCACGGTCGACATCGTCGGACCGGTGATCCCGACCGACAGGCCGACGTTTCCCTGCGCGCTTGCCACCTCGAATATGACATCGGAGAGGGTGAATTGCGGTGGCACGGTGTGCAGGAGGGTGATTATGCCTGCGCCGAGGAAGATCAACCACAGGAAGGTGATCAGGGCAGCGTCCTCCAACCGGTGGCCGATTTCGGACTCATCGATCGCGGTCGACCCGATGCGGAACGGAACGATCGCTCCGCGTGGAGAGATGATCTTGCGGAATCGCCACCCGACCCCTTTTGACAGGATCAGCAGCCGCACGATCTTGATCCCCCCGGCAGTCGATCCGGCTGCACCGCCGAAGACCATTCCCCCCGCAAGAAGGAGTTTAGCCGTGGCGCTCCAGGAAGCGATGTTTGCGCTTTGAAAACCCGTACAGGTCAGCGCCGACACGAACTGAAACGCCGAGTCACGCAGGGAGCGCAATGGTCCAAGAGCCCACCCGTTCTCCAGCGCGAGGAAAAGAACCCCGAAGCTCATGAGGATGAACAGCCAGCGGGTCTGCTCATCCTGCCACAGGACCTTCCCTTTTCCCTGCATCAGCCTGTAGTGCACAGCGAAACTGATCGCCCCGAAGAGCATGATTGGGATGAGCGCCAGCTCGATGGCAAGGCTATTGTAGGAAGCCATGCTGTTATCGGTTACGCTGAACCCGCCGGTCGAGATCCCGGTCATCGCGTGATTGAGCGCTTCCCAGATCGGCATCCCCGCACCCCACAGGATGACGATGCTGACAAAGGTGTACAGAAGGAAGATCCACCACATGGTGCGCAGTGTAGAGACGATGCTCGGGTGGATCTTCTCTCCCCGCGCCTCGGCGTAGTACAGGCTGTAGTTCCCTGCCCCCGGCTG
>JAUWNQ010000099.1 GCA_030612565.1 Candidatus Bipolaricaulota bacterium
GAGCAATCCGATATCACCTTTGGGGAGCCTCCTCCCCCTGTCCCACCGGTGCAGGTGGCGATCCCGGACGCAAGGGCGACCGACTGGCTCATGATACTGATGGCCGTTGGGAGTGCTGCGATCTTGACTGGTATCGGGCTCTTCCTCCTCCTGCGGGTCTATCCAGCATTCCAAAAACGAAAGACAGAACGGAACCTTCTTCTCGATGAGCTCGGCCACCGTGCTCGCGAGGCCGTAACGAGGATCCGCGCTGGGGGCGACCCCCGCGCGGCGATCCTCCGCTGCTACAAGGAGATGAGCGAGATCATCAGCAGAGAGGAACGAATCCCGAACTTCTCGTACTTCACCCCGCGCGAGTTTGCCGCGCGGCTGCGCTCCAGCGGGATGATGGTAGTGCACGTCGACCGCTTGACCGCGATCTTCGAGCAGGTCCGTTACGGGGGGCGCCCGGGCGGAGCGTTCGTCGATGAGGCGATCGGCTGCCTGGAGGCAATCGAGAAAGCTTACAGTGGACGGAGGGCGGGATGAGAGCGAAGAGAGCGCTCTTCATCATTGTTGGGGCTGTCCTGATGGTTGCGATCACCCTACTCTTTCTCTTCCCTCTGCGGGATTTCGTACGCGTTGGCCTGGTCGAGCCGCTTATCACAGCCTATTACATCGCTCGCTGGTACCTTCGCCGCCTCCCGCAGCTTCTCCTATGGGCGGGGCTCGTCCTCGGCGCAACCTACTTCCTCTTCCGCGTGTATCACCGGGCCTTCCCCCCCGCTAAACAACGCGTGGCCATGCGACGCACCACTCCCCTGGGGAGCGACCTCGACCGGTTGAGGCAGACGATAGCGCGCACGCGTAAACACTCGTTCTCGCGGCGGCAGATCGCGAGCGACCTGGTGCGCACGACGGTGCGGCTGATCGCCCGGCGTGAGGGGCTCTCACTCGATGAAGCCCGCGAGCGGTTTGAGACCTTTGAGTGGTGCGATGCCTATGTGGTGAAGGACTTCTTCCGCTATCGCCGGCTTCACTATGGGTGGAAGCGCGGCGTCGATTTTTCCGATAAGCTGCAACGGACGATCTCGTTTCTAGAACGCTATCAACAGGGGGTATAGATGAAGTTAATTGATGTAGGCAAGCACGCGCGCGCGATCATCGATGAGGTGGAGCGCGCGATCGTCGGCAAAGAAGAGGTGTTGGAGCAGGTGATGGTTGGGATCCTCGCCGGCGGGCACATCCTGTTCGAGGACTACCCAGGCCTTGCGAAGACGCTCATCGCCCGCAGTTTCGCGCAGACTCTCGGGCTCGATTTCAAGCGCATCCAATTCACTCCCGACCTCCTCCCGAGCGATATCACCGGATCGCACATCTTCGACCGCAATACGAGCGAGTTCACCCTCGTGGTCGGCCCGATCTTCGCGCACATAATCCTCGCCGACGAGATCAATAGGGCGACCCCGAAGACGCAGTCGGCTCTTCTCGAAGCGATGCAAGAGTCTCAGGTGACGATCGACGGGGAGAGCCATCCTCTCCCCCCGCCGTTCATCGTCATCGCGACCCAGAACCCGATCGAGTACGAAGGGACGTTCCCGTTGCCCGAGGCGCAACTGGATCGGTTCATGATGCGCCTTGGCGTTGGCTACCCCGATCTTGATGGGGAAGTGGAGATCCTCCGCCGCCGGCGCGAGCGAAAGGTGGATGAGATCGAACTCTCCCCGGTGAGCGATAAAGAAGAACTACTGGCGATGCGCGCCGCCGTGGAGGAGGTCTTCGTCGAACCGGACATCGAGTCGTACATCGTCTCCCTTGTCTCGAAGACGCGCACCGACTCCAACGTCTACGTGGGGGCGAGCCCGCGCGGCTCGCTCGCCCTATTGAAGCTTGCCCGTGCGCACGCCGCCCTTGTTGGTCGCGACTACGTCCTCCCGGACGACGTCAAGGAGTTCGCAATCCCTGCGCTGGCGCATCGGATCATCCTCAGCCCGGAGCTTTGGTCGAAGCGGATCACCGCCATCGATGTCGTGGAGAGCATCCTCCGCCGCGTTCCTGTTCCCAAGGTCGATTGAAGTGTCCTCGCACAGGAAGCTTGCCCTCACCTCTGGGATTGCAATCGGGCTGATCGTCGTGGGAATACTCGTCCACGACGGTCGCCCGCTGGCGCTATCCCTTCCGTTTCTCCTGTACAGCGCCGCCCTTCTGCTCCTGGAAGAGTCCTCGGCTTCGTTATCCCTGGGAATCGAGCGAAGGCTCGACCCCAGCCGTATCGAAGAAGGGGAGGAGATCCGCGTGATCCTCTCCGTGGAAAATCATGGAAAGGCGATTTCCACTGTCGGACTGAGCGATCGCCTACCAGCGGAGGCCACGGTCAGCGATGGGGAGGAGACGTACCTCGGCCCCCTCGCAGAGGGAGGACGGATCACCCTTTGCTACACCATGCACGTGGGGCGCGGCGGTTACACCCTTCCTGGGGTGGACGTGACGACCTACAGACGCCTCGCGCTCTCGCCGACTAGAACCTTCATCGCGTGTGAGGACCACTCTCTTGTCCTCCCCCGCGCGGAGCGCCTTGAAGAGATCGAGATCCGCCCACGCCGGACGCGCGCCTACGCCGGTATCGTTCGGTCAAACCGCGGTGGGAGCGGGCTCGACTTCTTTGGGTGCCGCACCTATACAACAGGGGACGAACTCCGACGCATCAACTGGCGGGTCTACGCCCGGCGAGGGGAGCTTGTCGTGAACGAGTACGAACAGGAGCGGATCGCCGACGTCTCCGTCCTCCTCGATGCGCGCGAGCGAGTCAATACCCACGTTGGGGAGGAGGAGTCCTTCACTTACGCGGTGCGGGCGGCGGCGAGCGTCGCCTCCCTCTTCCTCAAGCAAGGGAACAACGTCGGCCTTCTCATCTACGGGGACTACCTCAACTGGACCTTCCCCGGGTACGGGAAGAAACAGCGCGAGAAGATCCTCGACTCCCTGGCTCACGCAGAGACCAGCAATAAGGAGATCTTCGAGGACCTTCGTTTCGTCCCCACCCGCCTCTTTCCTCCTCAGTCACAGCTCATCCTGGTGAGTCCGCTCGCCGGAGAGGACGATGTGGAGGTCCTCGGAATCCTAAGGGCGCGCGGCTACGAGATCATCCTGATCGTTCCCGACCTCCTTCCGCTCGAACTCGAAGGACTTCCCCCGGATGAGGATCGCGACCTCGCCCGCCGCATCATCACGCTGCGCCACAACCTCCTCCTTTCGACCCTCGCCGGAATTGGGGTGCGGGTGATCGATTGGGACGTCACAGAGCCCCTCTCCTGTCCGATCAGTTGGGGATTATCCCGGCGCGGAAGGAGGCTCGGATGAATCTATACTCGCTCCTCTGCACCCTCCTTGGAAGCGCTATCTTGAGCATAGCCGGCTTCCTCAGCGGTTCGCTCTTCCTCGGCATCGCAGGGATCATCCTCATGTGCCTGAACATCATTCTCATCGGACGGGGTGCAGGAGATCGGGCGAGAAACATCTCTCTCCTCCTCGGATCGCTCCTTGCCTTAATTGAGGTTCTGTATGGAGGGAGGACCATCCTTCTAGGTGGGGGGCTGACCCTGATCCTGAT
>JAUWNQ010000041.1 GCA_030612565.1 Candidatus Bipolaricaulota bacterium
GGCGTGCCGCAGGATCGCGGAGGGGGCGGCGATGATCCGCACCAAGGGCGAACCTGGAACAGGGAATGTCATCGAGGCGGTGAAGCACATGCGCCTGATGAACGAGCAGATCCGCGAGGTCCTCGCCGCTCCGGAGGAGGAACTGATGGTGATGGCCAAGGAGATGGGTGCCCCCTACACCCTCCTCCGCCTGATCCGCGAGACGGGAAGGCTCCCGGTCGTGCACTTCGCCGCTGGCGGAATCGCCACCCCGGCCGATGCAGCGATGATGATGCAGCTTGGGTGCGACGGAATCTTCGTTGGAAGCGGCGTTTTCAAGTCTGGTGACCCGGAGAAGAGAGCGCACGCGATCGTGCAAGCGACGACCCACTTCAATGACCCCAAGGTTCTTGCCGAGGTCTCGGCGGGGCTCGGGGAGGCGATGGTCGGGATCTCGATCGAGGAGATTCCCCCGCACGAGATGATGCAGGTCCGCTAGATGAGGATCGGGGTCCTTGGCCTTCAGGGGGCGGTGCGGGAGCACCTTCGAAGCCTCGCACAGCTAGGAATCGAGGGAAGAATCGTTAAGAAACAGGAGGACCTTTCGGGCCTTTCGGGACTGATCCTTCCCGGTGGGGAATCGACGGCAATCTCGCTCCTAGCCGCAGGATCGTTCCTCGAAAAGCTTCGCCGCCTGGGAAGGGAAGGCTTCCCCTTCTTCGGGACTTGCGCGGGGATGATCCTCCTCGCACACGAGGTAGAGGGACGAGATGATCCAATCATCGACGCGATCGACATCACGGTTGCGCGCAACGCATCGGGAAGGCAGGTGGATAGCTTTGAGACGGTCCTTGCGGTGGAGGGGATCGGAGAGGACATCCCAGCGGTCTTCATCCGGGCCCCCTACGTGACGCGATTGGGCGAAGGTGTGACATCTCTCGCTCAACACGAAGGAGCGGTGGTGATGGCGCAACAGGGGAACGTCCTTGTGTCGAGCTTCCATCCGGAGCTGACCGATGATCTGCGGATACATAGGTACTTCGTGGGGATGGTCGAAGAATAGATCCGGTCGGCATCCAGGGTTGGAGTGAATCACTAATAACACGAATGACGCACACAAAATTGAGTGATCTAACGATGCGAAACGAGAAATAAGTAGATAAGAATGTGTAAAGGAGGATTTAAGATGAAGAAGGTGGCAATCAACGGGTTTGGACGGATCGGACGGGCGTTCCTCAGGATCGCATTCGGGCGCGATGATATGCAGATCGTGGCGATCAACGACCCATATATCACCCCGGATGTGGCGCGGTACCTCCTTGTCCACGATTCGGTCTATCACCGTTATGGACGAGAGGTAACCTCGGACGAGAAAGGGATTACCATTGACAAAACCTTCATTCCTATCCTCGTTAAGAAGGACCCAAAGGACCTCCCGTGGGGAAAAATGGAAATAGATCTTGTGATCGAATCGACGGGAGTCTTCCTCTCCCCGGAGAAGGCGGCCCTCCACCTCGACGGCGGGGCCAAGCGCGTCCTCCTCTCTGCTCCTCCCAAGGGAGAGGGGATCCCCCAGATCGTCTACGGAGTGAACGAGAAAGAAGTCGACCTGAAGGAGCACAAGATCGTTTCGGCCGCCTCCTGCACGACCAACTCGCTCGTCCCTGTCGCCTATGTTCTGGAGCGCGAGTTCGGGATCGTCCACGCCTTTCTGACAACGGTGCACGGGTACACCGGCGATCAACGGCTGGTCGATGCGCCGCACAAGAAGATCACCCGCTGCCGCGCGGCCGCGATCAACATCATTCCCACAACGACCGGTGCAGCTGTGGCGACCGGGAAGGTGATCCCTTCCCTCGTCGGGAAGATGGACGGTATCGCGTTCCGCGTTCCTGTCCCCACCGGCTCGGTGAGTGACTTCACCGTGGAGATGAAGAGGGATGTTTCCGCGGCTGAGATAAACGATGCCTTTCGTAGTTACGCGAAGAAGGATGAGCTTGTCGGCATCCTCGGTGTGAGCGAGGAGCCGATCGTATCTACCGATATCATCGGAGAATCCCGAGCGAGCATCGTTGACCTTACCATGACCGCGGTGGTCGATAATCGCCTCGTCAAGGTTGTGACCTTCTATGACAACGAGTGGGGGTACACGCACCAGCTCGTACGTGTGGCATCCATCCTCTAAGCCACACCTTGTGACGAGGGTCGCCGAGGGCTTGGCTTCCGTCCTCTTTCCGCCGCGGTGTCTCCTGTGCGGAGAGGGGACGGAGAGGCTCGCCCTCCTGTGCGAGCGGTGCACCCAGGGGCTTCCCTCGCTTGACGGGACCCGCTGCCACCGGTGCCAGGAGCCCCTTGCAGAAGAGGGCCTCGATCTTTGCCGCGCGTGCGGAACACGTAATCGCGGCTTCGACCTCGCACGGTCGCTCGGTCCCTACGCAAGCGGTTGGGGGAGACTCGTCCGCGCCCTCAAGTTCGACCGCGAACGGATGGCCGCACGGTTCCTCTCCTCCTGTCTCGCCGGGTACCTTACCCACGCAAGGCCGTTCGGTCATGTTGATGTGGTCAGCTACGTGCCGATGAGCCGTGTTGATCGACGTGCACGGGGGTTCAACCAGGCGCAATTACTCGCTACAGGTCTCGCAAAACGCCTCGGGCTCCCCTTAATGGCCCTTCTGGCCAAGGAGCACAGGACCCTTCCTCAAGCCGGACTCTCCGCCCGCGAGCGGCGCGAGAACTTGCGCGGGGCCTTCCACCTGATACGAGCTGGGAAGGAGAAGGTTCTTCTTATCGATGATATCTTTACAACGGGTTCTACTGTGGAGGCGTGTGCCCACACGTTGAAATCCGGTGGTTACAAGGAGGTTTTTGTCCTCACTGTAGCGCGTGCTTGATGAAGGGGGATCATGCAGGTCGAATCGATCTGTCTTGGGAGTTTGGCGACTAACTGTTACCTCGTTGAGGTCAACGGAGCGACGGTACTCATCGATCCGGCTGAGCCTTCGGAGGATCTCTTCTCTTTCCTTGGGGAGCGGCGTGTCGACATCGTGGTGAACACGCACGGACACTTCGATCACATCGGTGGAGATTGGGCCCTGCATGAGCAGGGGGCGAAGATTCTCCTCCACCGGGACGATCTTATGTTCGTCGACCAGTTCTACCCAGATCACCCGCCGATCGATCGCTACATCGAGGATGGAGACGAGATCGCCGGGAACCTTCGTGTTATCCACGTCCCAGGGCACTCCCCAGGGAGCGTCATCCTTGCCACAGGTGACGCTCTCTTTGTGGGGGATCTCCTCTTCGCAGGCTCGATCGGTAGGACCGACCTTCCAGGTGGATCCGTTACCCAGATGAAGCAGTCCCTGAAGAAGCTCCTCGCTCTCCCGGGCAACTACCGCGTCTACCCAGGGCACGGTGAGGAGACGACCCTCGATCGGGAGCGGAGGACAAACCCGTACATCCTCTCCTGGAGGTGATCGATGAGGAAGGAACACGCCGATGCACAGGCGATCAAGGATCGGATCGACATCGTCTCCGTGATCTCCCGCTACCTAACACTTACGAGGGCGGGCGCGAGCTACAAGGGACACTGCCCGTTCCATAAGGATGATACCCCATCGTTCATTGTCAGCCCGGAGAAGGGGCTGTGGCACTGCTTCGGTTGCGGGGAAGGAGGGGATGTCTTTGCATTCCTGATGAAGATCGAGAAGCTCTCCTTCCCAGAGGCGGCCGAGCGGTTGGCTACCGAGGTCGGCCTTTCCCTGAACCGTCGGGAGGACGGAGAGAGGGAGAAGCTGCGTGCGATCAACTCAGAGATTGCAGCTTACTTCTCGGCCAACCTGGCAGATAGCGCAGCAGGGAGACGAGGACGAGAGTACCTTATCAGCCGCGGCTACGAAGAGGAGACCTGGGAACAATTCGGCTTGGGATACGCTCTCCCCGGTTGGGAGCACCTGAAGAAACGCTTTGCAAAGCGATACGGGGAGAAACTGTTGCTCGATCTTGGTCTTCTCGTCGCGGGAAAGGATAGCCCCTACGACAGGTTCCGCGATCGCGTCATCTTCCCGATCTACGACCTTGCAGGCCAACCAATCGCCTTTGGTGGACGGGCCTTCGAAGGAGAACCGAAGTACCTAAACTCGCCGAAGACCGCTCTCTTCGATAAAGGGCGCCACCTATACGGCCTCTCCTGGGCGAGGGAAGCGCTGCGGGAGCAGCATACAGCGATCCTCGGCGAGGGGTACACCGATGTCCTCTCTCTCCATAGGGCTGGGGGCACGCATGCCGTGGGGAGCATGGGAACGGCGCTCACTCAGAAGCAGGCCGACCTCTTGGCGAGGTTCGCCGAGGAGGTGGTGATCGTCTACGATCGGGATGCTGCTGGAGGTGCGGCCTCATTGCGCGGGATGCAGATCCTGCGAAACAGCGGGCTCTCCGTACGGATCGCCACCCTCCCCGAAGGGGACGATCCCGACAGCCTCGTTCGCCGTGACGGGGCGCAACGGTTCTTGGAGATCGTCGATCAGGCGATCCCGTTTCATCTCTCCTACCTCGCATCGCTCAAAGAGCGCCACGACCTCACGACCGTTGCCGGTAAAGAGAAGGCGTTGACAGAGGCAAGGCCGTTCTACCAAGGAATCGCCAGTCTTCCCCTCCGCCAGGAGATCGCAAATAGGCTCTCCGCTCTGTTGGAGCTTCCCGTCGAAGGGGTGATTGCCGACCTTGCGACGGGACGGGTGAAACGAAAGCCGCTTGAGGAAGTAAATAGGACGGAGGAGAGACAAGGCCCCCAAGAGCTGATCCTCTCCCTCCTCCTGCGGAAAGAGGTCGAATGGAAGAGGGTGAGGGATCTTATCTCTATGGAGGATTTCTCGGAGCAGTACCGTCCGATCGTAAAGGAACTCGCCTTGGAGGACGAGCCGTTCGATCTCTCCTCGTTTCTCCTTCGCCTCGGAGAGGAGTCGAAGAGGCGAGTGAGCTCACTTGTCTTTGCCGAGTTGACGTTCACCGATGTCGATAAGGCGCTGCAAGACGCGCTGACCAAGCTGGTGAAACGACCGGCAATCGAGCGAAAACTCGCTGCGTTACGGGAGGAGTTGAGAGAGGTCGAGAAAAAAGGGGATCATGAAAGGCTCGACGAACTGCAGCGGGCCTACAGCATTCTAGTGACAGAGAGACTGTCGAGGAGGGGGATCAATGGCGCAGGGTAAACAGAAGGCTGCATCCAAGGCAAAACCCGAACAGCTTCCCGCAGAGGAACGTCTCGATCAAGAGGTCGTGACGAACCAGGACCAGATCGCGGTCGACAAGGTAGCTGAGGACCTCACTTCCGATGAGGAGTCCGTTGACGACGACCTCGTCGATGACGACCTCATCGTCGATACAGAAGAGTTCTCCGAGCCCACCGAATCAGACACCGCCGAGAAAGAGATAGACAGGCTTCAATCCGTACCCACCCGTGGCCGTCGCACCGAGGGAGTGCGGAGCACCAATAAGAGGGAAGACCCGGTGAAGACGTACCTCCGGGAGATAGGGAAAGTCCCGCTCCTGTCGAAGGAGGAGGAGGTCGACCTGGCGATGGCGATGGAGGCTGGAGCCCGGGTGAAGGCGATGGAGGTGGCGGTCGATGCAGAAGAACAGTTGAACGGAGCCCTCCTGTCAAAGAAGGATGGAGTGAGCATCCTCCCAGAGGAGAAACGCGAGGAACTCAAGGAACTGATAAAACGGGGTAAGGATGCCGCCGTATCCCTTGGTTACGGCTCGGATCTAAAGAAGGATGGACTCTGTCGCATACTGAAGGATGAGAAAAGGGGGCTCCAAGCAATTACGAAGGAGGGGAAGACCTCTCGCGAGCGGTTGACCATCTCCAACCTGCGGCTCGTCGTCTCGATCGCC
>JAUWNQ010000100.1 GCA_030612565.1 Candidatus Bipolaricaulota bacterium
CCCCGCGTCCCCCCCTCCACTCACCATTTACCATTTACCATTTACTACCTACCATTCACCGTCATCGACGTTTGACAGCTCTCTACCGGCAGTCGCTATAACTATCCAGTGGAGGTACCTATGAACGACCACCGCGACGGACCAGCGACGAAGAAAGACCTCGATCGACTGAAGCAGGAGCTCATCGCAAATATCGATGCAAACAGCAAAAAGATCGATGCGAATGGCGCGAAGATCGATCAAGTGGAGCAGAAACTAACACACAGAATCGATCAGGTAGAACAGAGCCTGTCCGCGAAGATCGATGCGAATGGCGCGAAGCTCGATGAAGTGGAGCGGAGGCTAACTGCGAAGATTGATGCGAACGGTAAGAAAATCGATGCAAACAGCGCTAGTATCGATAGGCTTATTGTGCAAGTCACGTAAAATGGCGAAGCCATAAAGGAAACGCTGACTAGAGAGGAATACAAGAAGGACTACAATGAGCTTTTGCGTGGGCAGGACGAGATGATGGTTGTTCTCACCCGTATAGATCAGGAGAGGGTTGCAACAAACGCGCGAATCGACCGTGTAGAACGCGACGTAGAAAAACTAAAAGCGAGATAGAGAGGACAAAGGTAAAGCTGGCATGACACCTATTAGCTCACATCTCACAGCTTTTTCCACCCACTACTTACCATTCACTACCTACCATTCACCATTCACCATTCACCATTCACCACTCACTATTCACGATTAGCCTTTCGACTCTCAACAGAGTCTTGCAAAGAGAGGCTCCTCTTGCTATAGTTTCCACTATGTACAACGGTGGCGATAGCCGGTTCCCCGTTGCAATGAGGTTGCGAAAACAGTCGGATTTTGCACGGGTTTATCGCTTCGGACGAATACAAAAAGGGACGCATTTCTCCTTTCACATCCACCCTTACGGGGGTGGGGCGCGGATGGGAATCGTTATTCCACGGCGGTGGGGAACTGCTGTCGAGCGGAATCGTATGAAGCGTCTCTTACGAGAGGTCTTCCGGTGTCATCGTGACTTTTTTCTCGGAACGGAATTCATCGTTCGCCCGCATGAGGTATGCAAGGGGTGCCGATTGGAGGATATCGAACGAGCTTTCCTTGCAGAGTTTCGTGCCCCAAAGGAAGAACGAGAGGTGAAAGATGGATAAAGAAGTTGTCTTCCTGACCGAAGCAGGCCATACCCTGATGCAGAAGGAGCTCAAACAGGCGAAGAAGATCCTTTACGAGGAGATCCCCGCGAAGCTGAAGGCATCGAAACTGACTGAAGGGGATCTGCGGGAGAACAAGGAGTACATGTACCTGCAGAGCGAGCAACAGTACTACGAGCGTGAGGTACGGCGGCTCACCTCGGTCTTGGATGCAGCGGAAGTCATCCCCGCGGAGGACATTCCCGACGAGGAAATTGGGATCGGGTCGACCTTCATTCTGCAAGACCTGGAGATCATGGAGAGTGGATCCTTCACCCTGGTGAGTTCGGCCGAGGTTAATCTGCACAATGGGAAGATCTCCGTTGTATCCCCGGTAGGGAAAGAACTCATCGGGAAGCGCGAGGGCGATGAGATCACGGTCGATCTCCCGACAGGGAAGGTGCATTTTCGCGTTATCGCGATCAACAAGAAATGATGGCAGAACCCTTGATGCAGGCGAGGCTGGAGAAGCTTCGCCGCCTGCGGGAAGAAGGGATCGATCCCTATCCCCCGCGTTTTTTACAGTCCCATTCTATCGGCGAGGTCATCGCCGGTTTCTCCTCCCTTGCCACCGAGGAACATAGCGGAAAGCAGGTGATGATCGCCGGGCGCCTGATTGCGTTACGGCGGATGGGGCGAGCGGTCTTCCTCGACCTGCGCGACGGGAGCGGGAGGATCCAGGTACACGCATCGCTCGATCGCCTCGGCAAGACGGGGTACCGTGCACTGTGTGAGAGTGATATCGGGGATTTCTTAGGGGTTTCGGGCGAGGTCTTCCGCACGAAGCGGGGCGAGTTGACGGTCGAGATCGCCGAATGGACCCTCCTTTCCAAGTCGCTTCGCCCCTTGCCGGAGAAGTGGCACGGCTTGAAGGATGTCGAACTCCGCTATCGGCACCGCTCGCTCGACCTGATTGCGAACGAGACGGTGCGGGACACATTTACCCGCCGTTCACGCATGGTCTCGGGAATGCGGCGGCACCTCGATGAGCGAGGATTCCTCGAGGTCGAGACGCCGATGATGCAACCGATCGCCGGCGGAGCGACGGCGCGACCGTTCATCACCCATCACAACACCCTCGATGTCGACCTCTACTTGCGCATCGCCCCTGAGCTCTACCTGAAGCGGTTGGTGATCGGAGGTATGGAACGGGTCTACGAACTCGCCAAGAACTTCCGCAACGAAGGGGTCTCCACTTCACATAACCCGGAATTCACGACCCTGGAGATCTACCAAGCGTACACCGACTACGAGGGGATGATGTCCCTGGCAGAAGAACTGATCGGGACAGGCGCACGCGAGGCAGCCGGCTCATTGCAGGTCTCTTACCAGGGGGAGACTATCGATTTCTCCTCACCCTGGCGCAGGGTTGGGCTCGTGCAGGCGGTGGAGGAGGCGACCGGGATCGAGATTGCCGGACGCTCGTTGCCTGAGATCAACTCACAGGCAAAGGAGAAAGGGATCTCCCTCCCTCCCCTATCGCGAGGGAAACTGATCGAGCACCTGTTCGAGGAATTTGTCGAAGCTACCCTGATCCAACCGACGATAGTCAAGGACTACCCAATCGAGATCTCCCCGCTTGCCAAACGCAAGCCGGACGCCGAGGGGATAGTGGAGAGGTTCGAGCTGTTCGCCGGGGGAATGGAGATCGCCAATGCGTTCACCGAGCTGAACGACCCGCTCGACCAGCGCGCCCGCTTCGAGGCGCAGGAGAAGCTACGAGTGGCCGGCGATGACGAGGCACAGCAACTCGACGAGGATTTCCTCTTCGCTCTGGAACACGGGATGCCCCCCACCGGAGGGATCGGGATCGGGATCGATCGGTTGGCGATGCTCCTCACCGATTCCCGTTCGATCCGTGACGTGATTCTCTTCCCGGCGTTGCGGGACAGGAAGGTGACTTGATGCACATCTTCACGCGTTTATTGAACCGGGCAGACCTTGTGATCGAGGCGATCCTGCAATGGGATCGGGAGACCCTGCAGACGATCAGCGAACACCCGCACTTGAATCGGCTATCGAGGATCTTCGTCATCGCGACCTACATGGGAGACGGGTACCTGTGGGGGGGGCTCGCCTTGGGTTTGATCCTCTTCGGCCGCCCGATCGATCGGACGTATCTCCTCATGGGGATGGGGGTGTTGATCGTCAGTATCACGGTCTTCCGTCTGTTCAAGCTCCTGTTTGCGCGGCCGCGGCCGATCCTTGTGGTCTCTGGCCTTCGCTCACGCTTCCTCGATAGCTATTCCTTCCCTTCGGGGCATGCAACCACCTCGTTCGCCCTCGCGTGGGTCATCTTCTCCTGTTACCCGAATATCTTTGCCCAACTCGCGATCTACCTTGTCGCGATCACGATCTCCCTCTCCCGGGTCTA
>JAUWNQ010000051.1 GCA_030612565.1 Candidatus Bipolaricaulota bacterium
CTGTTTCCGTCTTCCGAAGTTTCAACGGAAAACTGAGATTGGAGTACTGCTTCTCGTCGAAGACCTTCATGTGTGGATACAGAGCGTAGTCCTGGAAGACCATCCTTACCCCTCTCTGTCCCGCTCCCAACTGCGTTACAGACTGACCATCGAAGAGGATCCTCCCTTTGTCCGGTTCCAACAGACCCGCTATCAACCTTAGCAGTGTCGTCTTTCCACAGGCAGTCGGCCCCACAACGACGAAGAACTCCCTGCTCTTGATCGTTGCGCTCAGCCGATCAACAGCTGTGATATCCCCGAACCGCTTTGTTAGCTCCTCTAAGACGATCTCGGACATGATTCCCCCTTGTGGGACACGGGTTCGGCCCTTAGATTCAGTATACGTACTTACTTCAACTTGAGATGCCCTGTGGTCTTGCCGCAGGGTTTCCTTATACCCCCTCTCCTTGATAGGAGAGGGTCGGGGTGAGGTGAAATAATGAAACCCCGGTTTTGACCTTCAGGTCGTGACCTTCAGGTCAAAATAAAATTGGCAGAATACCCCGTAGTCTTGCTACAGGCATAGTCAATTTTAAGGGATTTCTTTATTGGAACCAACACCAAGGCTCGCGTGGAACTCTGTTTGACCGCGGTTGCAACTTTTTAGTGGTACGTATACGGAGGAAATTATGCGGACAAAAGCGCCGTTAGAAATAGCGCCAAAGTAGGTTCTTGTAACGGTGGGGGGTGCGATTTGCATGCGACGGCCGAAAGGGGAGAATATGCTTTATCAATCAAGGGAGTGATCGATCGATGGGCTTATCTGTAACTGAGATGCACAAGGGGATGGTCATCCTCTACGATGGAGAACTGTATGAGATTGTCGAGTACGAGCATTCCAAACGGGGACGGGGAGGGTCGATCGCGCGGACGCGCCTTCGTCACCTCAAGACCGGGCGCGTGATCTCGACTACGTTTAAGGGGGTAGAGAACACGGAGTCGGTCTTCCTGGAATCCCGATCGCTGCGGTACCTGTATCATGATGGAGAGGACTGCGTGTTCATGGATAATGAACGGTTCGATCAATCCCCCATCTCCGCGGAGATACTCGGTTCACGAGGTGATTTCATCGTGGAGGGGATCGATGTCATCGGTTACTACCACGACAATGTATTGGTCAAGGTTGATCTCCCCAACTTTGTCGAGCTCAAGGTTGTTAGTACCGAGCCAGGCGTGCGTGGGGATACCGTCTCCAACGTGGAGAAACCGGCGACGCTGGAGAGCGGGGCGGTAGTGCATGTGCCTCTCTTCGTGAAGGAAGGGGATACGTTAAAGGTGGACACGCGAAGCGGGAAGTACGTGGAACGCGTATAAGGAGGAGTCATGGTGGATAAGAAGGTGAATATCGGCGATGAAGATGGCCTCATCACCATATCGGAGGAAGTGATCGCGGCGATCGCCCGGATCGCGGCAGGAAAGGTCGATGGAATCGCCCACTCGTCTGGTAGTGTTTCGGGCGGGCTCAAGAGCTTCTTTGGCGGGGAGGACCTCTCTCCCACCATCAAGACCGAACTCACAGAGGGCGGGGTTCACATTGAACTCAGGATCGCGGTCGAGTACGGGTACCCGGTGCACGAGGTAGCGCAGGGTATTCAGGGAAACGTGCAGCAGGATATCGAAAAGCTGGCCGGGGTGACAGTGACCGGGGTAGACGTCTTCGTGAAGAAGGTCGTTCCGCCGCAGACCCCTGAGAGCGGTATCGAGGAGGAGTGAGGAGGACGTGATGGCAGAAGGAGAGAAAGGGAACGTCGGCATCTCCAAAGACGTGGTCACCGCGATTGCAGGGATAGCGGTCTCCGAAGTGGATGGGATCGCCAACCTGAGATCGGGTGACGGCGCCTTCCGCCGTGGCGAGGGGATGAAGCGGTACGTTGACACCGAGGTTGAGGGAGAGAATGTCAAGGTAACGGTGCGGATCACTGTCCTGTATGGAAATCCGATTCACAAGGTGGCCAAGCAGGTCCAAATGCGCGTAAAGACGGAGATCGAGCGGATGACCGGGCTGCGTGTCAGCGGTGTGGATGTTGATGTACAGCGGCTCGTGGAGCCGGAAGAGACGTTCGTTGAGGAGAAGGAGGAGGGATGAGCCTACTTATTCTTGCCCTCTATCTATGCGCAACCCTGTTCACATTGGGGTTGGGTGTTGTGGCGATCCTCCTTGGTGCGGGGGTCATTACCTTTGCAGTACCGTCGCCTTTCTTCGTGTCGGCGGTCGGGATCGGAATTCTCTTCTTTGTGGGAGCTGTTCTACTTGTGATCGCCATCCACTTCGTCCTGTTGGCATATCGGCGGCAAGTGGCGGCGGCGCGCTTCTCGCAAGAGGGTGAGTGGGGAAGGATCGAGCTTTCGCCCTATGCATTGCGGGAATTCATCAGCGGAATCCTACGCGAGGAGGTTGGGATCGATCGTTTCCGTGTCCGACTGCGGCACCAGGAGGAAGGGATCGCAATCCGGATCCAGACAGCCCTCTCTCCTCAGGAACAGGTAGCTGCAGTAGGACAGCGAATCCAGGAGACCCTCTCCCAACGTGTTGTCGAACGGACCGGGGGCGAGGTACGGGAGGTCTCCGTGCTCGTGGATAGCATTCGAGCGCACGAGGAAGAGCCGGTCAAGAGAGAGAAGGAGGATACCATTGATGGTGATGACTCCTAAGCTGATCGGACTCGTTGTCGGTCTGTTGGTTGGCCTCCTTTTCGTCCTCGCTGGGTGGAAGGTGGTCTTGATCCTCCTCGCGTTTGCGCTTGCCGGGTACCTGATCGGCGTCTATCTTGAGTCGCAAGAGTACGTGTTGCAACGACTGCGAAAGCTCACCTCGCGTCTCTTCCGTCCTTGATGCACCGTAGAGAGGCACGCGAGTTCCTGCTTAGTGCTCTCTATCAACAGGAATTCGTCGAGAGATCGATCTCTGAGATACTCTCCGAGATCGATCCCGGGGATCAACGCGATTACATCGAGCAGGTCTTCATTGGGATCGCCGCGCGCAGGAATGAGATCGATGATCTCATCGGCCAGCACACGGTGGGCTGGCGTTTCGAGCGGTTGGCGCTGATCGACCGCAACATCCTGCGCCTGGGGACCTTCGAACTCCTATACCTTCCCTCTATCCCGCCCGAGGTGGCGATCAACGAATCTGTAGAGCTGTGTAAGAAGTACGGGACCGAACGGGCGCAGGTCTTCGTCAATGGGATTCTAGATAGAATCTGGAAGGAGACCAAGGACGAAGACAACGCTGCTCTTGACCAACAGTAGCCTTAACTGCACAACACGGTCTGCACCGCGTCGATGATCTCCTGCTTCATATTCCCCGCTCGTTCAGCCAACTCGGCACGTTTCTCGCGGTAGTTGCTCACATAACCTTCATCCTTGATGTAGTTGCAGTTGATATCTACGTTATATAGGGCCGATTGCAGAGCGGCTCCTGCCAACTGAGCGGAAACGGCTACGTCGCTTATGGCGTTGGGGTTACCGATCTGCGGTAGACGGCGGTTTAACTCAAGCACGCGGTAGCACGTCTCTGCCGTCCGGTAGGGAACCTCGTTAGCCTGTTTAAGAGCGGCTTGAAGCTGCTCCTTTCGCGCGGATTTCTCTTCTTGTGTGCCCTTGGGTAAGCGGTAACAGCCTATCACTGCATTATAGGCCTGGATATCCTCATCGACCGCGTTCATCAGTTCCCCTCGCAGTTTGAGTCCCTCTTTCAGAATGGATTTTATTTCCTGCTCGCTTTCAGCAAATCTTTCCTTTCTGCTGGTCAGGTTGCAGACCATCAGCACCAGCGAGGCGGCCATCGCCCCGGAGAGGGCGGCGACACTCCCTCCCCCTGGTGCGGGGGTCGCTGAGGAGAGTTCTTCCAAGAAAGCACTGATAGTCGTGTTCTCATAAGTAGTTTGCACTCTTTCCTCCTTTACGAGCCTGCTTGCTCGGATGCTGCTTTGCATTGCAGGTCCGAGTTTTCAGGCTCCACCTTAGGTCTCAACCATTTCACCGCGGAGATCGCAGAGTGCACAGAGAAAACCCATATTTCTACAAAAATTCTCTACGTTTCCGTTTCCCCGCGTCTCCGCGGTGAGCTTCCACTCGGTTCGTAGCGGTACGGGCAATCTATGCGCCGGCACCCCTGACACGAGAAGGGAGTGGATGCCTGCTCTATTTCCGTGCCGATCCCCATTAGGAACGATAACGTTTTGCGGGGACGCATCAACAGGTGTGAGGTGAGTCTAACGCCAATCTCATCTGCCCCTACGTTGGCGAATATCAGACGCTGATTCTCAAGCGGCCAATGACTGGCGCCAGACCCCGGCTCGAACGCGCGGCTCGCATTCAAGACACGCTCTTTTGCCCAGTCAAACACCCGGTAGGCCAACCGCTCACAGAGCTCGGACACGGCGGCCGAACCGAGCGCGTCGAGGATCATCGAGTCGAGCAGCCTTCCTGTTTCACGCAGCCTCTCCGCTTCCTGTTCGATGGCGAGCCCAACTGTACACAGGCCAAAGGCCAGAAACGCGGCATTCTGAATTGGGGTGGGAAGATCGTTCTTGTGGAGACTTGCTGCCTCTTTCACCCTGCTGATTTTGCTAAGGGCCTGTGGTTCTACCAACTCGCGTGCCTTAGGGGTCAGTTCGTTGAGCTTCTCTAGAATGGGTTTAGACGGGGAAGAACCAGCGTACTCCAGGTAACGGAACACGCGCTCCGGGATTAGTTCAATGGTTCCTTCTACCCCAATGGATATCCTTTCAGCCATGCTTTTCCGCGAGATTGCCGGCAGCCTTTACCGTGTTAGCCATGATCATACTAACCCTTTGGAACAGCACTGCCTAACCCATCCGATGCCACCCCACACACACCTCCTTCACCCCACTGTTATCCCGGTTTGGGCCTCGGCGGCCATTATCGTGTTCCACATGAGCATGGTGACCGTCATTGGGCCGACCCCACCGGGGACTGGCGTGATAGCCTCGACCTTTTCCTTTAGGGCACCGAAATCGGTATCCCCGACGAGCCTGAAGCCTGACTTCTTGGTTGCATCTTCGACCCGGTTGACCCCTACGTCTATCACCACCGCGCCCTCTTTCACCATATCCGCCTTGATGAATTTAGGAGACCCCATGGCGGCTATCAGGATATCAGCGCTCCGGGTTATCTCAGCCA
>JAUWNQ010000177.1 GCA_030612565.1 Candidatus Bipolaricaulota bacterium
GATCTTCCTTGCTCAGGTTCCAGACCTCTTCTACAGTGGTGTCGTTCCGATCGATATCGCGTTGGTTCAAACCTCTCCCCCGGATCGCTTCGGTTACATGAGCCTGGGGATCAGTGTGGATATCGTCCGCGCCGCTGTTGACAGCGCCAAGCTCATCATCTGCCAGGTGAACGAACAGATGCCGCGAACACACGGAGACAGCTTTATCCACATTAGCGATGTTGACTACATCCTTCCCCACGATGAACCGCTCCTTGAGTATGAGATGGAAGTCCCCGATGAGATATCTCATCAGATCGGCAAGTACGTTGCCCGATTGGTAGAGGACGGGGCGACTATCCAAGTAGGATATGGGAAGATTCCTAACGCGATCCTCAAGAACCTGAAAGGAAAGCACCACCTTGGAGTCCATACCGAGTTGCTGAGCGACGGGATCGTCGAGTTGATGCAGGAGGGGGTCATCGACAACACGGAGAAGACGATCGACCGCAACAAGACCGTGGCGGCCTTCTCCATGGGGAAGCGCTCTACCTATGACTACCTCTCCGATAACCCGGCGATCGCGTTCCGCCCGGTCGAGTACACGAACGACCCGATGATCATCGCGCAGAACTCGAAGATGACCGCGATCAACACCGCGCTTGAGATCGATCTGACCGGACAGGCGTCGGCGGAATCGCTGGGAAAGGTGTTCTACAGCGGTATCGGTGGGCAGGCCGACTTCATGCGGGGAGCGGTGATGGCCCCTCACGGCAAATCGATCCTCGTCATTCAATCGACTGCGAAGAGCGGGGAGATCTCGCGCATCGTCCCCATGTTGAGTGAGGGGTCAGGCGTGACCCTCACCCGTGGCGACATCCACTACGTGGTGACCGAGTACGGGATCGCGTACCTCCACGGGAAGAACATGCGAGAGCGTGCGATGGAGCTGATCGGGATTGCTCACCCCAAGTTCAAGCCGTGGCTCCTACGTGAGGCAAAGGAACTCAACCTGATCTATAAAGACCAGGCCTATATCCCCGGGGAGAGCGGGCAGTACCCCGAACTACTGGAGACCTACCGTACGACGACGGGAGGCATGGAGATCCTACTGCGACCGGTGCGGTTCAGCGACGAGCCACTGCTCAAGGATTTCTTCTACTCCCTCTCAGATCAGTCGATCTACCGCCGGTTTATCTCCACACGGAAGGACATGCCGCACGAGCGTCTGCAGGAGTTCGTTGTCATCGACTACACGCAGGAGATGGTCATCCTAGCGGTGATCGAGCAGGAGGAGCGATCGATTGTGATCGGAGTGGGACAGTACGGAATCGATGAGGCATCACACACGGCAGAGGTCGCCCTCGTGGTGCGCGACGATTACCAGAACGAAGGAGTGGGGACATCGCTCCTCACCTATTTGACTTATCTAGCGAAACGAAAGGGGTTGCGCGGTTTCTCCGCCGAAGTCCTGGTGGACAACCAGCCGATGCTTCACCTGTTTGAGAAGGGCGGGTTTGCGATCGAGAAAAGGCGGGAGGCAGGCGCCTATGAACTGAGGATGTTGTTCTGAGCGATATTTAGAGTGAATGATTGAGTGATTGATTGAGGGAAGCTCCCAATCTTCCGATCTCTCAATTTCTCAGTGTCCCTGGGGGGTGTAGTAAATCCTTCTCCACATACTACACCCCCCGAGGCGGTAAGACGATAGAGAAAGAGAATAAGCTTTGGATCTGCAAACTGGCGCTGAAGGTTTGCTCAACAAGCTGTTAGGTGGTGCGATGAGAACGAAGACTGATATCGACTATCTGTTTGAGCCACGGTCGGTCGCTGTGATCGGGGCTTCGCAGAATAAGGCCAAGATCGGCTACCGGATCGTGGAGAACATCATCTCTCGTGGATATCAGGGGGAGATCTACCCCGTGAATCCGAAGGGGGACGAAGTGTTGGGGAAGAAGATCTATCCCGACCTTTCTTGTATTCCTGGCGAGGTCGATCTAGCGGTGATCGCCATCCCGGCAAAACACGTCTTCGATGCCGTGACAGATTGCGCAGAGAAGGGCGTGAAGCACCTGGCGATCATCACCTCGGGCTTCTCCGAGGTAGGAAAGCCTGAGGAAGAGAAGCAGATCGTTCGCTACGCCCGCGAGCACGGGATGCGGGTCCTCGGGCCGAACATTTTCGGAATCTACTCCGCGGCAGTCTCGCTCGACGCGACCTTCGGGCCAGGCGGTATCCTCCCCGGGCACGTGGCGATCGTCACTCAGAGCGGGGCGTTGGGGATCGCGATGATCGGGAAGACCGCGGCCGAGTCGCTCGGCCTCTCCGCGCTTGTCTCGGTGGGGAACAAGTCCGATATCGACGAGTCTGACCTATTGGAGTACTTGGCCCATGATAAGACGACCCAGGTCGTCCTCCTCTACATAGAGGGAGTGAAGGGTGGGGATCGCCTGGGGGATATGCTGACGAAGGTAACGCTGAAGAAGCACGTAATCGTCATCAAGTCCGGCCGGGCGAAACGCGGGGCGATGGCCG
>JAUWNQ010000103.1 GCA_030612565.1 Candidatus Bipolaricaulota bacterium
TTCTGTCCAACTGAAGTCCCTGTGTGTCTTGAATCGGTTCGGCATCGTATCCTCCTTGTCGAAAGAATGGTTCACCACCTGAACTATCATCGACTGATTAATCCAATATGTCAAGCCGCACGAGAAGATCCGAGGATCTCGATCCGAGGATCTCGGCGATACGTTCGGCAAGGGTTCTGGGGATCTCGGGGAGGGCGGCGATCTCCTCGACGCTTGCACGCGAGAGTTCTTTAAGCGATCCGAAGCGCTTGATGAGCGCCTTTTTGCGCTTTGGCCCCACCCCAGGGATTTCGTCAAGGCTGGAGGAAAGGCTTCTACGGGTGCGCAGGCGACGGTGATAGGTGATCGCGAAGCGGTGCGCCTCGTCGCGAACATGACGCAGAAGTGAGGATTGAAACCTATGGGGTGTGGGTTGAAGACTGGATAGCCTATGTTGCACCCGCTCTTCGGAGCGGGTGAGGATTGAAACACCTCAACCCAGTGCTCCTCTGGTGCAACCCAGAGGTTGCATCCGCTCTTCGGGGCGGCAAGCTTCTTGACGGGCCTTCTCCCCCAACGCCAGCACCTGCCTGCAAAGATACGGGTGCCCGATGTTGTCTTTAATATACGAAAGTGCTACGTTTGGAGCATGAATGCCAACCCCGCTCACACGTCCAGGTTTTCCCTTTTGAAGATTTGCCTTGTAGCGGGGAAACTTTGCAAACAGGCACCGATTCATGCTCGCTACGACGCCACGGTGATGAAAAAGGAGGAGAGCTGATGGAACGTTCACGAGACTGGTGGGTCCAGGCCCAGGCCGATCTGCGCCACGCAAAGAATGCCCGGCGGGATAGCACTTACGAGTGGGCGTGTTTTGCCGCCCAACAGGCGGCTGAAAAGGCGCTCAAGGCTGTCTTTGAGAAAAAACAACAAAAAGTGTGGGGACATACCGTCACATTCATGCTTCAAGCGCTTCGGGATCAGATGGATGTGCCGGCAGGCCTCTTCGACCAAGCCAAGATCCTGGATAAACATTACATCCCCACGCGCTACCCCAACGGCTTAGAGAGAGGAGCACCTACGGAGTTCTACACCGAACAGGAGGCTAATGATGCCATCCGTTATTCAGAAGCGATCATACAATTCTGTGACGGTCTACTCCATTGACGAACAGGCCATCTGGACTGCCCTGGAACGATTCACCGGTGAGGCGAAGCAAAGACTGGAGGTGTTGGCCGTTGTCGTCTTCGGTTCCCTGGTCGAAGGACGCCTGGGTGTGGGGAGCGATGTGGACGTCTTACTGATCCTCGCTCACAGCGATCGCCCCTTCCTCGATCGTCTCCCCCTTTACTCTCCGGATCGTTTCCCCGTGGACATCGACGTCTTCCCTTACACCCTGGAGGAGGTGAAAGCCGGGCACCCCCTCGCCAGGGAGGCTTTGACGCATGGCAAGGTCCTGTGGAGTCGAAAGCCGCTCGATCTCCTCTTCTCCGGGGAGGAGGAGGCGGCTGGTAAACACAACCCACGGAATAGGGAGACACGGTGAGGGGGTGACGCGGAGAAGTTGTGAACTATCGAAACTCATCCATGGTAGTAAACAGCCTTCAGCGATCAGCACACGGTCTGATTGAGCAATTCATTGGGTTTACTGGGTTCATAGGGCTCGTTGGGTTCATTGAGTTAACCGCTCCCTTTCAAGTAAGCGATAAAACGAGATAACTGCTTAGCGACTACCTCTGGCGCGTGATAAATTCGGTTCTTCGCTGTTTCGAGTGGGTAGAGGGAAGCTTTAGATCCTGCTTGTCTTAAGTTTTCTCTCTGCGTCGTGCAAAGGTGTTTAGGCGAGCATGTCTTCCGCTGCTTTAAATTCCCTCTCCCCGTTGTGGGAGAGGGTTGGGGTGAGGGGGGAGCAATAGGTGTTGTCTAACCTCAAAGCCAGATTGGAACGTGCCCTTCAGGAGCTTGAAGGGTAGACGTCACCCTCCCCTTACCCCTCCCATCAAGGGAGGAGAAACAAATTATGGATTGGCCATCTCAAGGAAGCCAAACTGCCAATGTACCCTCTTCTATGCGTCGAGAGAGAATTGACCGCGGTTTGTTACCCACTCCAAACAGTGAAGAGCCATGAGAGATGCGGTTCACGGCCTACCTATGAGCAGACTCGATGATCGAGCAGGCGTGCGATTCGCTCTTTGACCACAGCTACATCGGCGGGGAGTTCGAGCGGTGGGTTGGCGTAGCGAGGGGTGACACCTTCGAGCGTTTCCTCATGATAGCCGACCTTCATCTCCGTGAACTTCAATCCGTGGGCGGTCGATATGACGACAACGCGCTCGCTCTTGTTGATCTCACCGCGGGAGACGAGCTTCATGAGTGCGGCAAGGGCGACCCCTGTTTGTGGGCAGGCGTAGAGCCCGGCGCGATCGGCGCGCGCGGCAGCATCGGCCAGTTCGTCCTCGCTTGCCTGTTCGACGATCCCTTCGAAGGCCTTGAGGACCTTCACCGCCCGCTCGTAGCTCACCGGGGCACCGATCTGGATCGCTGAGGCCAGGGTCCTCTTCGCCGGGACCTCCTGATACTCCTTGAACCCGGAGAGGTAGCTCAGGTAAAGCGGGTTCGCGTTCTCTGCCTGGGCAGCGACGATGCGTGGGAGTCTCTCTATGAGTCCCAGTTCCTTCATCATCGAGAGGCCGCGTCCCAGCGCACTGATGTTCCCCAGATTCCCAGCGGGGATGACGATCCAATCCGGTACTTCCCATCCTAACTGCTGGGTGATCTCGATCCCGACCGTCTTCTGCCCCTCGATGCGGAGCGCGTTCATCGAGTTGGCGAGGTAGATCGTCTTATCTTTGGTCAATTCCTGCACGATCTTCATACACCCGTCAAAGTCGGTGTCGAGCGCGAGGACGTGCGCTCCGTGTGCGATAGGTTGGGCAAGTTGAGCCACGGAGACCTTGCCGCGGGGGAGGAAGACGATCGCCGGGATCCCGGCGGCGGCGCAGTAGGCGGCCATCGCCGCTGAGGTATCACCGGTCGAGGCGCAGGCGACCGCGCGGATCGGTTTCCCATCGGCGAGCATCTGCGCGACCGCTGAGACGAGGACGGTCATCCCGAGGTCCTTGAACGAGCCCGTATGGCTGATCCCACACTCCTTCACCCATAGATCCGGGATCCCGATCTCCCGACCCAATTGCTCGACCCGTAAGAGAGGTGTGTTCCCTTCCCCCAGGGAGACGATGCTGTCAGGATCGATTTCAGGAGCGACCCACTCTTTCTTTCCCCACACGCCGCTCGTATACGGCCATCTACTAGAGCAGATCCTCTCTTCGAACAGCTCCTTCCATTCTTTTGCACTTCGATCTTCGAGCGCTCGCATGTCGTGTTCCACATCGAGGAGTCCGCCACAGTCCCCACAGCGGGTGACGACACCATCGATTGAATAACGACGGCCACAGCGAATGCACTCAAACCAAGATTGGTAAGCCATCCCCTAACCCCCCTCAGTGTCGCTTCCAACAGCGTGGGTCTTCACAGAATGG
>JAUWNQ010000147.1 GCA_030612565.1 Candidatus Bipolaricaulota bacterium
CGATCTCGCCCCTTGTCGGATGAGGGTTCTTTGTGAGGAGTCCACGCGCCGACATGATCATCCCCGGCGTGCAGAACCCGCACTGGATAGCGCCTTCATCGATGAATGCGCGCTGCAAGTCCGAGAGGACCCCATCCTTTGCCTCACCCTCGACCGTTTGAATCTCCGCTCCATCTGCCTCTACCGCGAGAACGAGGCAGGAATTGATCGCTACCCCATCGAGGAGGACGGTGCACGCCCCGCACTCTCCCGCCCCGCACCCTTCTTTCGTTCCAGTGAGGTAGAGCCGCTTCCGCAGGAGTTCGAGGAGGGTCATCCCCGCGGGTACGTGCGCCACCTCGCGTGATCCGTTCACTGTCAAGTGAACCGTATGCAGTATCTGGTCCATGGAGTCCATCACTCCTTCCCTTTTTGGCTAAGGAGCGCGGTCAGGAGCTTTCTTAGGAGAACGGGAACCATCGCCCGCCGGTACTCGGCCGAGCCTCGAAGATCGCTGATCGGGGCGATAACAGACTGTGCCAGGGCATTCAACTTCTCGACCAACTCGTCGATCGAAGCATCCTCGTCCACCGGTTCATCCAAAGATGGGAGGAGGATCGGTGTCACTGCGCAGCTCCCGATCGCGATCCGTAGCTCGCCTGAGGCTATATCGAGGTAACCGGCCATGTTGATGATGGCCAGGTCATGTCCGCGTATCCGCTGGATTTTCAGGAACTTCGTGCGCACTTGTGGCAACGCGGGAGGGAGGATAATCGATACGATCACTTCGCCGGGTGAGAGCGCGTTCTTCTTCACCCCGATGAACAGGTCTTGCACCGGAAGGGTGCGCGTTTCGTGTGGGCCAGCGATTGTCACGTAAGCATTCAACACGAATAGAGGTGGGGCTGTGTCCGCGGCAGGAGAGGCGTTGCACAGGTTCCCGGCGAGTGTGGCACGGTTGCGGATCTGGTAGCTTCCGACATTCTGCGCCGCCTCAGCTAGGCCTCGATACCGTTCCCGAATGATTCGATCCTCCGCAATCATGTTCAACGGAACAGAGGAGCCGATCATCCCTCTATCGGGGAAGAACGCCTTCAGTTCCTCGATCCGTTTGAAATCGACAAGGAGACTGGGTGATGCCGTCCCGTTGCGGATATTGACGAGGAGATCGGTGCCCCCGGCAAGGACTGCGGCGCTACCCGCGTGTTCAGCGAGGAACGAACAGCCCTCCGTGATGGAGTCAACCCTCACGTACTCAAACTCTCCGATCATATCTCCCTTCTTTCGAGGGTCGTAGTAGCTATCTCTCTTGATCGTCCCTAAAAAGAGCAGAACGACCGCAGCGTCTTTGGCTGCGGCGGCTCCAACCGGCACCTAAAAGCTCGCTCACCTCATAGCATCATAGTAAGATTCTTCGCGAGCGTCAAGGATCGAAGGGTGAGCAGGATTAAGTGATTGATTGAGCAAGTGAGTGATTGAATGATTGAACCATTGAGAGACTGAACCAGAGTGATTGAACGGTTCCTTGCATCAGTAGCCCCTTCCATCTTTTTCTACTAAGTTATCTTTCATCTTTTCAATCTCCCGATCCTCCGATCACTCAATCATTCAATTTCCCAGTTACCTGGCGCTCCCCTTCTTCCCGTGATATGCTCAAGCGTAGGTGATCGCGATGAATGAACAACTCGTTGAAGTCGCACGGGGGAATGCCCCGGCCGATCTCCTGTTGCGGGATGGGTGGATTCTAGATCTCTTCTCGGGAGCGTTCTTCCGTGGGGACGTGGCAGTGAAGGATGGAATCATCGTTGGTTTTGGTGCGCGCGAGGCGAGAGAGGTTGTTGACCTTGACGGAGCCTGGCTCATCCCGGGGTTGATCGACGCGCACATGCACATCGAGAGTTCGCAGCTTACCCCCACGGAGTTCACCCGTGCCGTTCTTCCGCACGGGACGACTACCGTCATGGCAGATCCACACGAGATCGCGAACGTACTCGGACTTGTTGGCATCCAATACATGCTCGACGCGACGGAAGGACTGCCGCTACGAGTATTCTTCATGGTCCCTTCCTGTGTCCCATCAACACCACTCGAGACCTCAGGGGCCGAGCTTTTGGCCACGGAGATCTCCGAAGCCCTCTCTTGGGAGCGGGTGATCGGACTGGGGGAGGTGATGAACTTTTCCGGAGTGATCGAGGTGGATCCTGCGGTGCATGCAAAGCTTGCCGCTGCACACGGCCGCCCGATCGACGGACACGCGCCCGGCCTCTCTGGGCCGGATCTATGGGCCTACGCCCTCTCCGGTCCCCGCACCGATCACGAGTGTACGACGCTTGCCGAGGCGCAGGAAAAGCTGCGCGCAGGGATGCACATCCTCATCCGGGACGGGACGACATCGCGCAACCTGAATTCGCTCCTCCCCCTTCTCACGGAGCATTCGGCTCCGTTCGTCCATTTCTGCACCGACGATCGACACCCCGAGACACTCCTTAACGAGGGACACATGGACGACCTTGTCCGCAAGGCGATTGCCGGTGGAATTTCTCCTGAGATGGCCATTGCCGCATCTACGCTTCACACCGCACGTGCCTATGGCCTCCCCGATCTCGGAGCGATCGCCCCGGGATACAAGGCCGATCTTCTCGTTATCTCCGACCTCGATAGATTGAAGGTTGCGAAGGTCTACGTGGACGGGCGGCTCGTGGCTGAGGATGGATGTTGCACAATCGATCTCCCACACCATGCGGCAGCAGGGGTAAGCGGGACGATGCAAGTCAATCTGGAACGGCTCTCCTTCCGCATTCCCTCAAAAAAGGGGGTGGCCCGTGCAATCGGGGTCATCCCCGATCAGGCGGTGACCGAGGATCGTCGTGTGGAACCAC
>JAUWNQ010000078.1 GCA_030612565.1 Candidatus Bipolaricaulota bacterium
CCTAAAAGGGTTGGGTAAAACAGTCGGTGCTCCCTCGGGGACCGGAGAATAGGTGATGAGGAGGTCTCCGTGACGAGATTGGCGGAAGCGATCCGAAGAGCGTTGATCAACGGAAGGCTCCCGTGTTCGTGGGCGTTCGCGCTCGCGGAGGAGCACGGTCTTTCTCCACGAGCTATCGGCGATGAAGCAACACGCCAATCAATCAAGATCTCCCGCTGTCAGCTCGGCCTGTTCGGCTACGACGATCTCGGAGAGCGAAGGATAGTAAAGCCGGCTGCAGAGGTGTCAGGAGCACTGAAGGAAGTAATCTCGTCTCGTCTCGTCGAGGGCAAGGTTCCCTGTCGGGTTATTTGGGAGATCGCTTCCGAACGAAAGCTTACGAAGATCAAGATTGCAAGCGCGATAGAGACACTGGGGCTGCGCATCTCAGACTGTCAACTCGGTTGCTTTAAGTAACAGGATTGAGTGGTTTTTCGCCGGCAAGGACAGACAGGACGTTGTCAACGGCGATCTTGGCAAGGGCGCGACGGGTCACCACCGTGGCGCTCCCCAGGTGCGGCGCAAGGATGACCCTTTCGTGTAGTGCAACGAGACTAGGATGGACCTCAGGTTCGCGTTCGTAGACGTCGATCCCCGCCCCGGCGATCTCCCCTGCTTCAAGTGCCCAGACCAGCGCCTCCTCGTCAACCACCGGGCCACGGGCAACGTTCACCAGGATCGCCGATTTTCTCATCCGGAAAAACGCCTCACGATCGAAGAGGTGATGTGTCTGAGGTGTAAGCGGTGTATGAACACAGATAAAGTCGCTCTCTTCAAGCAGCCGCTCAAAGGGGAGACTCAACGCACCAAGCTCCTTCTCGACCGCTTCGTTCCGGCCACGGTTGTGATAGAGTATTCTCATGCCGAAGCCGAGACGCCCACGGCGAGCGACCGCTGTCCCGATCCGTCCCATCCCCACGATCCCAAGCCTCTTCCCGTAAACCTCTAAGCCAAGCTGAGGTTGGATCAGTTCCCAGCCGAGGAACTCTCCCGCGCGGATAAACGCATCCCCCTCAACGATCCGTCGCGCAGCGGCCAACAGGAGAGCGAAGGTGAAGTCGGCCGTCGTCTCGGTGAGAGCGCCGGGGGTGTTAGTGACAACAATCCCTTTCGCGTGCGCCGCAGCAATATCGATGTTGTCAGTGCCGACACCAAGGTTGGCGATGATCTTCAAGGCCGGAGCAGCGTCGATCACCTCGGTGTCGATCCTATCCGACAAAAGACAGATCAACGCCTCGGCATCACAGACCTTCTCCAGCAGTTCTTCCCTTGGAATTGGACCAGGGACATCCCGCGTCTCAACCGTGTGTCCGGCCGCGTCCAGTCGCTCGATCTCGTCCTCAAAGACACGGCAGGTCAGGTAGATCCTAGCCATTCTTCTCTCTTCGATTTGGGATCGCCTGGCGGGCAAGCTCGTCGCAGCGCTCGTTCTCTTTATTCCCGGCGTGCCCCTCCACCCAGTGGAAGGTGACGTTATGGCGGTCGACCAGCCGATCTAGCTTGCGCCACAGGTCCTCGTTCTTCACCGGGAGAAGGCTCTTCCCGCTCCGCCGCTTCCAGCCGTTCTTCTTCCACGACTTGATCCACTCCGAGATCCCTTTCTTCACGTATGTTGAATCGGTGAAGAGATCGACCGGCGAAGGTTCACGAAGTGCCCTTAGAGCCTCGATCGCCGCGCGGAGTTCCATCCGGTTATTCGTCGTCTGAGGATCCCCACCTGAAATCTCCTTGCGGTGTGAGCCGGAGATGAGGACCGCACCCCAGCCGCCCGGTCCTGGATTCCCGCTGCACGCCCCATCTGTATAGATCGTAACCTTATTCACGGTATCGTAGGTATAGCCGATCGAAGCGCGGTTGTCGAGCCGGCTGGCCGGGTACGTCTCAATCGGAAAACTACACTCCACGCAGGAATTTCGTCTGAAGCTCCTTGGGAATAAAGGCGATCGTCTCCTGGTTGTTGTCCTTCCCGACAAACACGATTCCACTCACCTGTAGCTCGCCGATCGGAGAAGCAGGAAAACTGTATCTCCAGTCGATGCTGTCATCCTCTGTACTGCCGAACTCGGCTTCCAACTGCGCAAGAGGAGCGCTCCCCCCGGCAGCGTGAAGAAATTCCATTACTTGCCTGGCCTCAACAGATATGTCCGTCCAAATACCTTTCTCTTCCTCCTGTAAGTAATCGGCGAGCATCTGGGCAAGCTCGGCCTTGCGCAGGGTTCCGTAGGAAATGTCGTACCAGTACGTGATCCCGATCAGGTTATCCTTGGTCAGAGTGGTGAGGGCCATGACAAGAGGCATCCCTGGGTCGACCGGCTGGCTGAGGTAGCGCGCCCTGCGCTGATTGCTGCGGGCGAGATCGCGGTTCCTCCAATCCTCAGCCGCCGCCACCCAATCGAGCAGATCCTTTGCCGTCTCATCCTCTGGTTGGAGGGCGATAAGCTGTTGGAACGCCTCCCTAGCGGATGCAAACTCCCAATTGAATACATGCACATGACCAAGAATGCGGTAGTAGAGTGGAAGGAGATCGTCATCAATATCCTCGATGGAGACCGCGGAGATCAGATCTTGCCCTTCCTCCACTCGCTCTTGCTCCAGAAGATACAGCGCGGCAAGGTTAAGAATGGCTGTTGGACTCGCCTCCAGCTCAACAGCCTCCCTGAGGAGGTGTTCACCTTCCTCCAAACGGTCGGTACTGCGACAGATGTTTGCCAGATTGACCATCGCCTCGGCTAGGCTTGGATCGATCTTCAGTGCATTGCGGTACGCCTTCTCCGCTGCGGTGATGTTACCGGATTGCCGGTAGGCTAGTCCTAATTCGAACTGTTCCACCGCTGCTGGGTGTGGTTCGTGGATGAGTTTCTTCCTATTGACAACGACCCTCCGGATTTCTCCATGAATGTGCATGTCGACCTCTTCATCCTCATCGATTGCGCCTCGCTCGACAAGCGCACTCGCCGCGTGCACCTTAAGATCATCAGGAAGATCAGGCTGGATGAGGATAAGCCGCAGGAATTCCTCGGCCCATGCGTCCTCCCACATTGCCAATAGCTCAACTAGAGCGTGGCGACGATCATCATCTTCCTCGCTCCAGATGCCATTGGCTACCACTGGTTTGAGGTCCTCAGAAGGATGCTTCGGATCGAGTGGCTTTGCATCTCGCTTGAGGCGATACGAGAAACGAAACGGTGGAACTTTTCCATCTTGAATAAGTGACATGACAGTGGTGTACAGATCGGAAATCGCCATCTCGGGATCTTCCTTCCACGCTCGCTCGCAGTGGAAGATGGCTTCCTCCACCCGCCCCAGGTTGGCGGCAGAGACCCCGAGGTAGAACCAGGTGATCGCATCGAGCACATCCTCAAAACCTATCCCTTCCCGGTAGGATCGATAGACCTGGTCGATCTTCTCATCCCACTCGAGTTTTGCCAGCACCTCGATCACCTTGGTTAGCTTATCGAGCGGGACGGTCGGATCCTCGAGGAGCGCGATCGCCCGCTCAATGTAAGAACGGGCCTTCTCCGTCCGCCCGAGTTCCTCGTAGCACTCCGCAAGGGTGCAGTGGGCGAAGACGTCCGTCGGATGATACTCGAGGGCCTTGTTGGCCGTGCGGATGGCACGCTTAGTCTCCCCGCGCAACGAGGCGCAGAGGGCAAGGTTGTTGATGGCCGGAACCGCGCACTCACAAATCCGTGTTGCCTCACGGAACTTGCGTTCCGCCGCCTTTATTCGACCGGCATCGAGGAGGCTCTGCCCCTCCCAGTTCAACTTGAGTACTTGCTCCCCAAGCTGGGGGTGACGACGAAGAAACTTCGAGAATGGGTCCATCTTTGCCGCATCTTCCTGCATCTCTTTGCGCCTCCTGTATATCGACAAAAAGAGTATCCACTTTTCAGACGAGTTTGCCAACGGCCTACGTGAATAAAGAAATCCCTTGAAATTGACTATCCCCGTAGCAAGACTACGGGGTATTCTGCCAATTTCATTTTGACCTGAAGGTCAAAACCGGGATTTCATTATTTTACCTCACCCCGACCCTCTCCTATCAAGGAGAGGGGGATAAGGAAACCCTGTGGCAAGACCACAGGGAATCTCAAGTTGAAGGGATGCGCGGTTTCCTCCCGCGATCGATCGGCCCGCTATTTCTTATCGATTGCCTTCACC
>JAUWNQ010000149.1 GCA_030612565.1 Candidatus Bipolaricaulota bacterium
CTGAATGGTCGC
Source organism: Candidatus Bipolaricaulota bacterium (assembly GCA_030612565.1). The sequence continues at coordinate 13 of JAUWNQ010000149.1, forward strand.
CCCGTCCTCTACCAATCGGGCAACGTACTTGCCGATCTGATGAGATATCTCATCGGGGACTTCCATCTCATACTCAAGGAGCGGTTCATCGTGAGGAAAGATGTAGTTCACATCGCTGATGTGGATGAAGCTGTCTCCATGCGTTCGCGGCATCTGCTCGTTCACCTGACAGATGACGAGCTTGGCGCTGTCAACAGCAGCGCGGACGATATCCACACTGATCCCCAGGCTCATGTAACCGAAGCGATCCGGGGGAGAGGTTTGAACCAACGCGATATCGATCGGAACGACACCACTGTAGAAGAGGTCTGGAACCTGAGCGAGGAAGATCGCTGTGTAGTCGGCCATCCCCTGGTTGACTGCATCGCGTGTCGGACCGCTGATGAAGAAGGAATCGAGCCGAAAGTTTCGTTTGACCTCCTCGCGCATGTATGGGGAGACACCGAGCGTCCACAGGTGGAGCACCTCCGCATCGAAGAACGCCTTGGGGTGAGCCTCCACGAAGCGTACCATTTCATCCACAAGGTACTGTGGTTTCCCGCATCCGGTCCCGATAAAGATCCGATCTCCGCGGTGAATCTTGGAAAAGGCGACCTCAGCAGGAGCGAACTTCTCCGGATACACCTCCTTCAGGCGCGCCAGGGTCGTCGTTATGGTGCTATCCCTCATCCTTCCCCTTCCTTACAAAACGGCCCTGGCAAGGGAAGCTCCCTCCTCGCCCGTCCTCTGTCGCGATGGCCGATCCTCTCCTTGCGACCCCATAGATGGCCCCCCATTCTGGGGCAATCTCGCTCCGAGTGCAATCATTCTGCAGGCAACCGATCACCACTCCGAGCGCTGCCCGCGTCGCCACTGATACCGGATGAGTACAGATTCCTTGGCTGATAGGGGGAAAGGCACGGTTCATCACTTTACCTCCCCGGCCCTCCCTCTATTATGTCGCGCTCCCCACCCTTTGCAAAAAACGCCCCGTTTTGTGCTATAGTGGCTTATCACCTCCACCATAGACAAAAGGAGTCCTCATGAAGCGTATCTTCTACATCCTCGCGATCCTCATCGTGCTTACCCTCCCCGCTCACGGAGAAGCCATTCTATCGGGAAGCGGAGACTTCTCCGGGAGAGCGGTCCTCTCGTTTTTAGGAACGAGCGTCACGGTGACATTCACCGGGAAGATCTCCCTATCCGGAACGTTGACCGATTGCGGGAAGGCAATCCCATTCACCGCCAGCGGGACGATCGGTGGGACTGCGGCCGGTGACAGTGAAACCCTCGCCGGCGTAGCCTGGGCGACACTCACTGCTCACGGCGCCCTCCAGACGGGAGGGGCGATAGATATCCGCGGGGGATTTACCATAGATAGCAACGATCTTTCCTCCATTAGTGGGACTGCAGGGGCGGGCACTGGAAACTGCTACCTCGTGATCCGCACGCGAGGAACGATGCTCAAACTCACGGGGCAGATCGAGGGGTCGGCAAGCGGGAGCTTCGTCACACCGGAGGATCCGCACACAATGGAAGTTGCAGGCTCAGGAACGATGCGCTTTGAAGCCACCGCCCGCACTTCTCCCAAGGAGGATGTTCCCTCCGATCTCGAAGAGGAGGAAGACCCGCTCCCGTGGGACCTCTCCACCTGGCCAGAGGAGATGTCAGCGCGCCTCTCGCACCTACTCGAGGAGCATTTACCTGAATAACACTCCTCGGACAAGGCACTGAACCGCCACATGTACTGCCAGTTGCCTGTCTTTGGTTCCTCACTTTTTCACTGCGTGCAATCTCCATGCAAAGCCCACTCTTAAGGTAGAGTAGTGATGTATCAGAGAGCCAGAACCTTTCTTGGGCTGCTGGATTCCTAATGATCTCAAAGGGTTGTGCGATAGTTACTAGGAGCGGATAGAATTCTGATAGCCGTTGTCGCGATGTGAGCGACAGCGTGCACGCTTTGTGGACCGAGGGAGTGAGTTATGCGAATCTTGGTGCTTGGCGCGGGGATGATGGGACGGGCGATTGCCTACGATCTCACGCGTCGCGCGGGGATCGATGAGATCATCCTTGCCGACCGCGATCGTACGCTGGCAGAAGAGGTCGTTGCTTGGCTACGCGATCGGCGGGTGACGCCCTGCCATCTCGACGTGAGCGCACCGCGAGCGGTGCGTGAAGTGATGAAAGAATGCGCCGTTGCTGTGAGCGCTGTTCCGTACTTCTTCAACCTCTCCCTGGCAAAGACAGCTATAGAGAGCAAGACCCACTTTTGCGATCTCGGGGGGAACAACCGTATCGTCGCCGGCGAGCTTGCGCTCGATAGTATGGCGGAGGGGAAAGGGGTGACGGTGATCCCCGACTGCGGCCTCGCCCCAGGTCTCGTCAATATCCTCACCGCGGCGGCGATCGAGGACCTCGAAACGGTGGATCGGGTGACGATCCGTGTCGGTGGACTCCCACAGCACCCGCACCCGCCACTCGATTACCAGATCGTCTTCTCCCCCCACGGCCTGTTGAACGAGTACATGGAGCCGGCTACGATCCTCCGCGACGGGGAGATCATCGAGGTCCCCTCCCTCACCGGCCACGAGGAGATCTCCTTTCCCGCCCCATACGAGCACCTCGAAGCATTCCACACCTCTGGCGGAAGCTCGACCCTTCCGCAGACCATGCACGATCGAGTGCGGAACCTCGACTACAAGACGATCCGCTACCCCGGGCATATGGAGAAGGCGAGCGCGATGGCTGAGCTGGGCTTCTTCGACACCGTTCCAAGGTCAATCGACGGGATCGATGTCGTCCCGCGCGAGCTCGCGGTGCACCTACTGGCCGAGAACCTCTCCTACAACGA
>JAUWNQ010000040.1 GCA_030612565.1 Candidatus Bipolaricaulota bacterium
TCTCGCCCCTTCACCGTCTCCAACAGTCCCGGTCCAAGCTCTCGGTGAACCTCGATCGCCGACCCTACAACAATTGTGCCTATCTCATTTTCAGTCATTCTCTGCGCCTCTGCGCCTCCGCGCGAGATCCATCTTCTCCGATTCCAACATTGATTATACAGGTCCGCTTCTACCAAGTGCCGCGAACATCCTCCATCCTTGTTAAAGAACAAAGTGACAGGTAGCTAGAGAAGAGTATATCACCTTATTACCGGCCGCTCGGTACACCGGTGCCAGGGGCACCAATCTCGACGTGGGACCCTCGCCCTAACCTCCGTGTCGGAGCCATGGTTTGGCCCTGGGCACAGGGCACGGCGGGCTGGTAGAATCTTAAACGGAGGTGAGGATCATGGTGAAGCTCGCGAGCAGGGGAAGCGCAGGGATGGCATTGGTGCTGGGGCTGTTCTTGCTCGGCTGTGCGGTCAGTTCGAGGCTCGGCGAAGAGGAGCCGCTTGAGGTGAAACTGCCGCAGCCCCGGCCGAGCGGGGAGATGAGCGTGGAGGAGGCCCTGGCCGCAAGGCGCTCGGTCCGTTCCTACCGGGATGAACCGCTAAGCTTGACGGAACTCTCGCAGCTCCTGTGGGCCGCGCAGGGGATCACCGCTCACTGGGGCGGGCGAACCGCTCCTTCCGCCGGGGCGACCTACCCGCTGGAGGTGTATGCGGTGGTCGGCGAGGTCACCGGGCTGGAGGCGGGCGTGTTCCACTACCGCCCTGATGGCCACCTGCTGGTGCGCCGCAAGGCGGGTGACCTGCGGGGAGAGCTCGCCGCGGCGGCCCTGGGGCAGGGGTGGGTACGTGAAGCGCCGGTCAGCCTGGTGATCGCCGCCCGCTACGAGCGGACTGCCGGGCGGTACGGCGAGCGGGGGGCGCGTTACGTGCACATCGAGGGAGGGCACGTGGGCCAGAACATCTACCTCCAGGCCGAGGCCCTCGGCCTGGGGACGGTGGTGGTGGGAGCGTTCGACGATCAGGACGTGAAGACGCTCTTGAGGATCGAGGAGGAGCCGTTGGCGATCATGCCCGTAGGGCGGCCCGCCGACTGAGGGAGGGCTAACCGGCCCGGCAGTGGAGCTCTGTTTGATGGAGGAAGGCCTCGAGCCTTGTGCGTAGGTGTGTCTGCTCCTGTCCGTCGAAGGTGAGGTTGATCCAGGGGATCCTATAGTTGTGCTTTACCCTGGTCGAGACCGCGGCGACCATCGTACCAGGCATGCAGCTAAAGGGCATCACGTTGATGATCCCGTCAAAGTCCTTGAGCGCGTAGTCCACTGCTTTGCCCACCGTGAGCACCGGTTCCCCTCGGTGCGCCTCCGAGATATAGGGCTCCGAGTGGCGGACGACCACCTGGGTTGGGGGCTCCTCGATCTCCCAGTGAGGAAGGGCCGCGGTGAAGGTCCGCGCGAGCCGGTGTTCATCCTGCCGCAGCACAAGCGCCTCCAAGCGCGTCTTTACGTACGCGAACCACTCGCCCCGCAGACGGGTATCCCCGAGCTTCTTATAAGAGGTGTACGCGATCCACTCCCCGACCGGGGAGATGCGGACCTCCCCCCCGAGCTCCTCGCTCAGTTGTACGAGGTTGGCGTTGCTGAACGGATTAGCCCGTACATAGATCTCCCCCACAATCCCTATCAGGGGGCGCTCGCCCTCTCGGCGTTCCACCTCCAGGAAGCGCTCGACGATCCCCGGGAGGACCCTGAGGAGCCCGTTTATCCCTCCCTCGGCCAGGGCCGCCTCGATTCTCTTTAGCGCCTCCCGATAGAGGCCCTCCGTCTCTCCGGGGCGGACTTCGTAGGGACGGGTCCGCCAGAGCAGCTTCTGGAGGAGGTCCACAGCGGCTATGCTGTACCAGGTCGTGCGGCGGAACGCGGTTCCCAGGTCCTTGATGGTGTAGCCACCGTAGGCCTCGAGAGCGATGAAGTCTACATCGTACCCGAGCCGCTTAAGGATCATCTTCTGGGCAGCGAAGTAATGGCAGAAGCGACACGGCCCGGTGCTCGTGGCCATGAACAGGCACGATCGGGCCGGGTCGAAGCCCTCCCGGCGCACAAGCTTCAAGAAGTCCCCGGTGGTGAGGATGAACGGAAGGCACTCCCCGCCGGTGGCGTACTTGCGCCCCAAGGCCAGGCTCTCCTCGTCCGGCGGGGGCAGGGTCTCCGCCTGGTACCCGAAGTGCGCGAGCGCTCCCGCCATGGCGTAGTTGTGGTCCACCATGTAGGGGAGGTAGATGGTCTTCTTACGATCGAAGGCCTCCAGGGGGCGGGGCATGGGGCGCGGCTCCTGGGGCCGGGGCCGTCGCTTGAGCAAGGCGATCGAGTCTAGGTACGCCTCAAGCCTGGTGATCACCCCGGCGTCGGCCGAATGCTCGTCGAGCTCGACCGCGAGGAACGGCTTTCCCCGCAGGGCCTCCCGCACGTAGTGGGTGATAAAGGAGTCGGGGCCGCAGCTGAAGTGAGAAAGGTACACGGTCCAAAGGCCATCGGTCTTGCGCACGATCTCCGCCGCGGCGAGGATCCTCTTGCCCGCGTGCCATTGCATGAAGGGGTAGAGGGGATCAACTGCGACCTTCTCCCAGGGGAGGCAGTCGATCGGGATGGGCAGGGCCCCGAGCGCCCGGAGCTTCTCCGGGACCCCCAGGTTTAGCCCTCGGTCGCAGCCGTTGTAAGGCCGGGAGAGGATTACCAGGCCGGTCGTCCCGGCCGCCACAAGCTCCAGGGCCTCCTTTCCTAGAACCAGCAGCCTTTCCTTTGTGGTCCTCTCCGCCTCCCAGGCAGCAGCGAGCGCCCTCTCCGCTTGCCTTCGGCTTCCTCCAAGGCGGCGAGCGAGCAAGAGGAGTTCCTCTCTTATCCGCCCCTCCTGATAGAAGTGGAGCGGGGTGGTGATCGCCTCCACCCCGAGGGAGGGAAAATCGAACCCGGCGGCGAGGATGTAGGGCTGGGCTTGGACCAGGGGACAGTTGTAGTTGGTCTTGGTGCGGGTGTTGGGGTGGGCGGCATCGATCAGGGCCGGGATGAAAAGGATGTCGATCTCCTCGGCTAGCAGCGCCTCCACGTGGCCGTGGACCACCTTGACCGGAAGACATGCTGTCGGTGGGGCTTCTGCAAGGGAGGTGCGAACAAGATCCTGGTTCGTTTTCAGGGAGAGAACGACCTCATACCTCAAGGAGCGGAAGAACTCACAGAAGAAGGGAAAAAGTTCCCACATGAGCAGGGCCCTGGGGATACCGATCCGGCCCCGGGGCGCCCCATGAGGCGCAAACAGAAGGGTCCCCTCCGTGGAAGTGTTTTTGCCGTCGCGGTCGAAGATGATCTCGTTTCGCCTGCGAAAGAGGTCCGGAAGGTCCCTTTCCTCCTGCGTTCGCTCGTCGAATCGGTCACAGCGGGAGCCGTAATAGAATGATGGCTCCCCGGGGAACCCCACCTCGGTAATCCGGCAGACGTTGGGACAACCCCGGCAGGTGAAGTTGCGGGTCTTATAGGGATGCTCCGAAAGGTCGAACCCCTTGAACCTGGTCATCCTAGCACCTCCTGAGCGATCAGGGCGACCCCAAGCGCCCCTGTCACCTCGAAGTGCGGGGGGACGGTTACGTGCCTTTCCAAGAGGTTCTCAAAGGCCGCCACTACCGCCCGGTTCCCCGCGACCCCTCCCTGAAAGAGGATCCTCTTGCCGATTGGCGTATCTCCCACGACCCGGTTGAGGTAGTTGATGGCGATGGAGTAGGCCAGCCCTGCCGCCAGGTCCCCTTTCGCCGCCCCGCGCTGTTGGTGGTGGATGAGGTCCGACTCCATGAACACGGTGCACCGCTCCCCCAGCTGAACCGGGTGGGGAGAGGAAAGGGCAAGCTCCACCAGCTCCTCGACCGTGATCGCGAGCCGGGCCGCTTGCTCCTCGAGGAAGGAGCCGGTCCCGGCGGCGCAGGCCTTGTTCAGAGCGAAGTCCACCACGATCCCGTCCTCGAGCCGAATGTATTTTGAGTCCTGCCCCCCGATCTCGAACACGGTATCGACCTCGGGATCGATGGCGGCCGCTGCACGGGCCTGGCCGGTGATCTCGTTCTTCACTACGTCCGCACCCACGTACCGGGCCACGAGCTCCCGGCCCGAGCCGGTCACCCCCACTCCCCGCACCTTAAGCCACCTCCCCATCCCTTCGCCCAGGATCCGCAGGCACTCCTTCGCTGCCTCTAAGGGATCGGCCCGGGTCCAGAGATACACCTTGGCCAGCATCCTTCCCTCCGCGTCGATCGCGACCGCCTTGGTGCTGATAGAACCTACATCTATCCCCAGGAACCCTGGTGTCCGTCTTTTTAAGACGGGGAGGTGATCCTGAAGGGGTGAAGCTTTCCTTGCCGTGAGGCGATCGTGCCTTGTCAACCGGGCCTCCTGAGAAGCCGCTTGCCGGAGCCTCTCCCGGGCATCTTCCCACTTAAGCCCATCTCCATCCTGTTCCCCGGCGATAAGGGCCGCCCCGATGGCCGGCATCAGGACCTGGTATTCGGGGATGATAAGTTCCTCTGGTCGAAGGCCGAGCACCGTCTCAAAGGCGCGCACCATCCCCTGGTTCTTGGAAACCCCTCCCTGGAAGAGGATCGGTCGGCAGAAGGGCTTCCCCCGGGCCACATCCGAGCGGAAGTTGCGGGCAAGCGCCAGGCACAACCCTCCAAGGATCTCGGGGAGCGGGGTTCCAACTTGCTGGAGGTGAACGATGTCAGATTTCGCGAAGACGGCACAGCGGCCAGCTATATAAGGGGGATCCTTGGCCTGGGTGGCAAGCTTGGAGAACTCCTCAATGGAGGTCCCGAGCCGGCCCGCCTGCTGCTCGAGGAAGGAGCCAGTCCCGGCGGCGCACTGGGTGTTCAAGGCGAAGTCCACAAGCACAAGCCCCCCATCCCGCTCTTCAAGCACAAGGAGTTTGGAGTCCTGACCACCTATCTCGACGACGGTCCGCGCCTCCGGGTGATAGAGCTCCACCGAGCGCGTCTGGGCCACAAGCTCGTTCACATACCGGGCAGGAAGAAGCTCCCCGATAAGCCTCCCCCCAGACCCGGTAACACTGACACCCTGGATCCTCTCTGGGGAAAGGTCGCGGAATAGCTCCTCCAACGCTGAGAGCACCGTAAGGAGCGGAACGCCCTCCGAAGGCAAGTACCTGTCTGCCACCACTTTTCCCCCGCCGTCCAGGAGCACCACCTTGATGGTCAGAGAGCCAATATCGATTCCGAGCCTCACGCCCTTCCCTCCCGCTCTTCAGTTCTGCCGCACGATCTTTTTCAATCCATGCAGGGATATTACCTACCGTAAATCTTAGCGGGAGGACCCTCCTGCGCAAGTGTGCGAGCGGCCGTCTTTAAGAGCTCTCTCTCCGTAGTCATGGTCCTCCTTGTGTGATCGTCTCGAAGTACGTGCGGATGATCTCTCGCGCTTCCGTTGGGATTGCTCGTTCCTCCAGGAGCGCTCGCAATGCGGCGTAATCGACCGAGAAGAGCGTCGTTCCCCCGTCCTGCGTCAGGATCGGTTCGAGCGGAACTCCCTTGGTCATGAACTCCCGAAACGCACCGCTCTCGCCGATCATCCCTGCAAGCTCGCTCGGCATGAACCCGGGCGAGGTCGCGAACGGAGATTCGCCACCGGTTGCGCCATCCTCCCCGCCGAACGACTCCTCATCTCCAGCGGCGAGGTCCTCCTCCTGATCGCTCTGGGAGCCGGAAGAAGGGGATACTTCCCCACCATCGCCCGCACCCTCGGATGCCTCCCCTACCTCCGGTTGCGGTTGACCCCAGTTGCCGGCCGCCTGCGCATCACCCTCTTCCGCCTCTCCGGAAGGAGCCGACTCCCCAACGG
>JAUWNQ010000009.1 GCA_030612565.1 Candidatus Bipolaricaulota bacterium
CGGTTTGCGACCGCCATTGATTCACGAATGCGCGTCCTCAACGATTCGTTTCCCTATGACCGTCGTCTTGCCCTCGTCGATGTGCGTGGGAGCATCGCCTACGCCAGCTCGCTATTCGACGTCGGTCTGCTCGCGTCGTCCGAACACGCGGAGATCGTCGCCGGGCTGGAGAAGGTCGCCGAGGAGTTCGCCTCGGCGACCTTCGAGCCGGCACTCGACGACGAGGATATTCACACCGCGGTCGAGCGACGGCTCACCGAGTTGATCGGCACGCCGGCCAGCAAGCTGCACACCGGGAGATCGCGCAACGATCAGGTGGCAACGGACCTCCGGTTGTATGTCCTCGAGGCGATTGACGCCCTTAGCGATCAGCTGCGCGGTTTGCAGTCCGCCGTGGTGACCAAAGCCGAGGGGCACCCGAACGTGGTGATGCCTGGGTATACCCATACGCAACCGGCGCAACCGATACTGTTCAGCCACTGGATGATGTCGTTCTTCTGGAAGTTCGAACGCGATCACGGCCGACTGCAGGATGCACGGAAACGTGCCGCGATCAGCCCGCTCGGATCGGGCGCCCTGTCCGGGACTCCGTTTCCGATCGATCGGGAGGCGCTGGCCAAGGCGCTCGAATTCGACGACGCCTCGGAGAATAGCCTTGATGCGGTCGAGGATCGCGACTTCGTCGTCGAGTTCCTGGCCGCTGCCTCGTTGCTTCAGGTGCACCTGAGCGTCCTGGCTGAAACCCTGATCCTCTGGGCGAGCGAGGCATACTCGTTCGTCCGCCTCGACGAGGCGCACTGCACCGGGTCAAGTCTGATGCCGCAGAAACAGAATCCGGATGCCCTCGAGCTCGTCCGTGGCAAGACCGGACGCGTGTTCGGGCACCTGACCGGCATCTTGACGACGCTCAAGGGACTTCCGTCCGGCTACAACAAGGACCTCCAGGAGGATAAGGAGGGGCTGTTTGACGTGATCGACACGCTGTCGATCGAGCTGCCGATCGTCGCGGACCTCGTGCGCAAGCTGAAGGTGAACGCAGCCAACATGGCTGCCGCGCGCGACAGCACGATGTTGGCGACCGATCTGGCCGACTACCTGGTGAAGAAAGGAATCCCGTTCCGCGAGGCGCACTACCTCGTCGGATCCATTATACGCGCAGCCGAGACGGCCGGATGTCCGATCGACGTCCTGCCGATCGAGACATACCAACAGATCCATTCTGCATTCGACGCCGATGTCTATTGCGTCTTCGATCCCCACCAGGCTGTGGGTCGCCGGACAACCAAAGGAGGAACGGCCCCGGAAGCAGTCGATCGCCAGATTCGGAATGCGAAGAGCCTCCTAGGCTGTCAAGTTTCAGAATACTGTTTACAGGAGGACGGCTGAGAGGCTAGGGGCCGTTGGGGTCTGGTATTTATTCTTGGTGTTTCGCTTCTCCCTTGCCAGACAGATACCGGCTGAAGAGAGATCTTTCCCAAAGATGTAAACATAGGCCTAGATCGAGGGAATAGGAGATCTATTTGCAGGATTACTCTCGGCATTGCCAGTACTTCTTCGATGCTCATCTTGCACGAGTCACCACGTGAGGTCGTTTGACACGAAGACCCTCGTTACAATGAGCGAATCTTCGCAGAGGTAGAAACAGAAGAGAGGCTCCGATGACCATTGTCGCAATCTTGCTTGCCCTCGGAGCCGCGGTTGCATGGTCTCTGGAGACGGTCCTGGCTAAGCCTGGTCTGCGGCGTATGGATATGTTCTCCTATGCTGCTGTTCGCCCTCTGTTTGCACTGCTCTTTGTCGTCCCATTCGGGTTGTGGCCTCCGGGTTCCAGTTTCCTGGGTGGCGACTGGGGGTGATCGCCGCAGTCGCCGGGGTCATCGATTCGTTCGTTGGATCGATGCTCTTCTACTTCAGCGTAAAGCGGGTACCCGCGCATGAAGCGAGCTCTCTCGCCAACACGGCCCCTTTCTGGGGTGTTGTCGCCTCCGTATTCATCCTTGGGGAGCGACTGCAGCCGGTCCTCTTTGTCGCTGCCTTGTTCGTCGTCCTGGGCGCTTTCTTCCTCGTAAACCGGCGGGATGATGAATCGGCGGTTTGTTTAAGCTGGAGCGCATTATCTGCTCTTGGATCCGGGGTCCTGTGGGGCGTGGTCGAGACGGTACCGGCAAAGTACTGTCTGACTAATGGAATGTCCGTGGGCACCTTTCAATTGATCTTGATTGCCTCCTCTGGGGTTGCCTGGGGCGCGGCGGCGCTGATCCGATCACGGAGGACTCCGCTTCACTTCCCGCGTCGGGGTGTAATGATCGCCTTTGTCACCGCATTTCTGGGGTACGCCCTCGCTTGGGTCCTATGGCTCTCCGGGGTCAAACTGGTACCGGCTAGCTTGCTCTCGCCCGTGCGTGGGTCGATGACCCTGTTCACGTTCCTATTCAGCGTGATCTTATTGCGCGAGCGTCCCTCCCGCAGATCGGCCCTCGGAGCGCTATTGGTCCTGTGTGGAGTCCTTCTCGTTTCGATCCTTGGTTCCGCGTAATCACTTTGAGAAGAATCTCGTTAAAGCCAGGGCTCGATGTTGCGATCCCGGAGGCGGATCGGATGATCTGAATAGCGGATGATCCCCTGCCGATCGATCACAAAGGTATGAGGGATCCCGGATACACCGTAGAGGGTCTTGACTGCCTGTGCTGCTGTCGGGGACTCCCACAGAACCACCAGGTCCGAGAATTCGTTCTCTTCGAGGAAGGTCGAAATATTCGCCATATCCGGATCGAGGCTGACCGCGACGACTACCAACCCCGCGCTCTGGTAACGTTTTCCCAGCTCGTCCAAGTGCGGCATGGAGCTACGACATGGCAGACACCAACTCGCCCAGAAGTCGAGGATGATGACCTTCCCACGGAAGTCGGAGAGGGAGATGCTCTCTCCTTGAAGATCTTTGAGGGTAAACCCAGGGGCAAGATCTCCAATATTCGTTCCCACGGGGACCTCCTCCGTTGGATCAAATACGGTAACCATGCGCACAGTGCTATTTGCTGCTCCCTTATCGTCGGTGACGGTGAGCCGCACCTCGTAGCTTCCAAAAGAGGAATAGGTATGGGTCGCAGCCGATTCCATCCCGGTGGACCCATCCCCAAATTGCCATTCGTAGGCGAGGATCGTGCCATCAGAGTCGTAGGAAGATGTGGCATCGAAAAAGACCGAAAGTGGAGAAGGACCCGAAGCAGGACTACGGGCGAAGCTTGCTATTGGTAAGGCGTTTCTCTCCAGGCATCCGGCAAGTAAGGTTGCAATGCTCGTCAGAAGAACGAATATGACAAACGCCTTTCGCTTTCTCAATGTAGAACTCCCTCGCTTTCTTCTCAAAGAAGCGAGGCCCCTCGTAAGGAGCCCCATTTCGATCTTCTTCGGCCTATCGAGCCTGTTGTCTTTCTTGGAGGTAACAACCTTTTGCTCTCGTATGCTATTATCTTAACGGGTGGTTGCGAGGAAAGTATGAGTAGGATATGGAGATTTCGTGAACCTGGATCGTTCAAGCGGATCTACTCACTTGGCTACGCCCCTACCTGCTATTGACATCCGGGGGCTTTGGGTGTATAGGGTTGTGCCCACGAGTGGTTCTCAGCAGTACGTGGGTCATCGGGCGGCTTGCAGGTGGAAATGGCTGCCCGATGTTCATTGAGACAGCAACAATCTTTCTTTCACCCAGTATGAAATCACAGTTTCCTTCACTCGCCGTGGGAGAGGTATCCGAGACAGCTCCGTCCCAAATGCTCTGGTAGGCTCAGCGCGGCGCGAACTCAGCAGCACCTCTTCCCGAACGGATCGCTCCCTCGATCGTGGACGGCCAGCCGTTTCATCACAGGACACACCATTGCTCCATCCTATCTTCACGAAATTTCCATATCTCACTGAAAGAATAAAAGTGACTTAGACCTATGAAAAGGTGGTCCGATGAGCCTGTTTCACAAACCCTCTTTGGAGGCATCCGTCGAGCACGGTGAACCTTGCGGGGCCGAAGCGCGTATTCTTTATAAGGGGCTGACCAAGGGAGAAAGATGGCAGGCCAATCCGGATGCGTTTGCGGATTTTTTCCATCGCTACAGTGCCATGGTGCTCAGAACGGCTTACTTGGTGCTTGGGGACAAAGAGGAGGCCAAGGACGCGCTCCAAGAGGTCTTCCTCAAGGCGTGGCAGGCGCGTCAGGTTTTCGATCCTGCCAAGGGGAACGTTTCGGCCTGGTTGCACCGGATCACCGTCAACCTTTGCGTGAGCAAGCGCCGGAAGAGGCGGCCGCTCGTCCTGCCCGAGGAGTCCTTTAAGCCTATGGTTTCTTCGGACCCAAATCCAGCCGACGAGTTCAAGAAGGGGAGATTGATGATGGCGCTAGACTCACTTCCACCGAAACATCGCGAGGTCGTGGTGCTGAGGTACTTCGACGACCTATCCTACAAGGAGATCGCACAGGCGATGGGCATCCCCGTGGGCACGGTCAAGTCCCGGCTCAATCATGCCATCAGGAAACTCCGCGCACGTTTAGGGGTGGATGAAAGAGATGAATTGCAAACGGGTTAACAGACGGCTCCTTGCGTACCTCGACGGTGAGGTATCGCCGAGGGAACGGAAGAGAATCCAGGCGCACCTCTCCACATGCCCGAGCTGCCGCAGGGAGATCGCGGCCATGGCCACCGTCCAGAGCAGGCTTCGGCAAGGGCTGGAGGCCGCCGCCGAGGGCCTCTTCGCCCCCCCTGAGGCATGGGAGGAACTTAAAAGAAAGCTCGAAACGGCTCCCAGAACCACGTTACGGAAGCTGGCCTGGGAAAAACTGCACACCGGGGCAAGGCTGTTTATCCTGGGGCAGCCGGTTTGGAGGAAGGTGCTGGGGACCGCGATCGCCCTAGGGATAGCCATCGGGCTCGTGGTGGGGGTCTCGGAACTTCTCCTGCACAGGTCACTGGCGTTGGCGGAGGGGATCATCGAAAACGATCCCCAGGTCCAGACGCTGTGTGGAGGGGAAGTAAAGGTGCTAGAGCTAAAGCTAGTGGACGGTAGAGCAGCCGCGGTATGTACAGGAGAACGGGTAGACGGATTCGTTGTTGTCGAAGTGGACCGCGGGACGAAAAAGGTGACAAAGGTTCAGTTAATGCCGGTCAGGGTCGAGGACGTCGATGGTGGGAAGCTCGTCGTCTTACCCGAAGGGGGGGAACTGGTCGCCCTGGGACTGATCTTGGGCAAGGAGGACTGGACCGTAGAGGTCAGCCTCGAGGGAGGAGAGCGGCGCCCGGCTGAATGGCCGCAGCGGGACGTAAGTCTCGTGGCAACCTCTAGGGGGTCGGCCACCCCTCCGCTGACCGGTGAGAAAGTGGCGTGGAGCGTCGAATCGGCGAAGTCCGACCCACAGGTGCAGGAGCTCCTGAAGAGAGGGGGCAGGAGCACGGCGGTTACGGAAGCCTATGGGGTCCAGATCGAGGAGGGACCCACGGCGGAGACTGAGTTCACCGCGGTCACGCTTGCGGGGGCGCAAATCATGATCGAGCAGGATGGGAAGCGTTGGATCGCTAAGGTTACCCCGGAGGGGGAGGTAGCCGGCATCACCGAGGCAAAGTGAACCTCTGCGGGCCGAGCCGCGTATTACTTAATATCGAGAAGAATAATCGGCTAAACGAAGAAATGAGGTGGCAACATGCATATCGGATTGGTTTTCTGTTTAGCTCTTTTGGTTAGCGTATCAGCCTTGGCCGGACCACGTCTTGAGATCTACTCCGGTGGATCCGCCTTGCTGGTAGAGGAGGTCCCCGAAGGGGAAAGGGTGGAGTTCAAGACTCATCCAATAGAGGACCTGTTCTGGGAGACGGTTTACACCACTTTGATGAATGAGGAGGTGGGCACCCTCGAGATCTCCTGCCAAATAAAGCTGAACAACCTCTCCGGTCAGGACTTCCGAGGTGCGACGGTTGAGCTCATCGTCGGGGAGATGTTCTCCCCGGCAGGACCTCCGGCTGGCGAGAGACCACCCGCTGGTGAGGGAGAAGTGGAGTACTTCGAAGACCCGATCCCAGATATGCCACCACCACCCGAGGAAGAGCCACCCCCAGGAGAGTCTTATGGGATTCGTTATTTCGGGTCCGGCGAGGGCTCTGGTACTATCACTCCAGAGGGCATGATGGGCCCTGGTCTAGGCAGCGTGGGCGAATATCACCGTTACACCCTGCCTAAACCGGTGGACATCCCTCAGGGCGAGGTCTTCATCCCCTATATGGAAAAGGTCACGATCCCCGCTCAAGTGGCCTACCGCCTCGCGGAGGAGTCGGTGGTCATCCTCGTTCGCTTCCTTAACGAGACTGGCCACCCCCTCCCGCCGGGCCGGGTTCAGGTACAGGGACCGGGCGGTACGCTCATGAGAGAAGGACGGCTCGATCCCTCTTCGGAGGATGAGGCCGTGGAGCTGCTACTGGGGGTGGTTCCTGGCCTCTCGGGTGAGCGAACACGGACGGACTACCGCAACTTCATCGCGAAGAATCGCTGCCTCGAAAGCTACGCGATTACTATCCGCTCGACCCGGGACGAGCCAGTTGTGGTTGAGATCCTGGAGACCATGCCCGGTTCCGACTGGGAGATCACGGCTTCTTCCCTTCCCTATGAGGTGATAGAGGCTTCACAGATTCAATTCCAACTTTCGGTCCCCGCCCAAGAGGAGGCAGAGGTAAGCTACACGGTGGAGTACACGCCCTGAACTCGGCAATGAAGATGAAGGCAAAGCTGATTGAGATGAAAGGTGGAAGAGGCCTGAGTTTTTCGTTGATTGTGTCGTGTTTATTGGTATTCTGGGTCGGCGGCACCGTACTTGCTGCGCCGCAGACTTTCTCCTTTACCTTGAACCAGGCAATCGAGACGGCGCTCCTTTACCATCCGGCGGTGCGGGAGGCCGAGCTGAACCTCTGGGCAGCCCAGCTCGAGCTTGAGGCAGCCAGGGCTTCGGCCTTGCTTCCCCAACTAGGGCTTCTGTTTCAGCCACTCAGCCTCTCCTCTCAAGGAATTTTTCCCGGGAGGGCCAAGGCCACCCTGAGTGCGGGCTTCACCCTTCCCACGGGCACGGGCTTGTCCTTTAACCTGAGCCCAAGCCTCGATTACGCGACCTCAACCTGGACGTTCTCCTATGAATTGGACTTATCCCAGCTGTTTGGTGTGACGCAAAGCGACGGGGAATCAGGGGCCCTTCAAGAAAAGGAACGCGCATTGAGCCAAGCCGAGGCCGCGCTCGAACGGGCGAAGGACGAGGTTGTCCTGAAGGTAATCGAGCAGTTCGGCAAGCTCCTTTCAGGGCAGGTTGCGGTAGCGTCGGCTGAAGAGACGTTAGCCCAAAGACAGACGCAATCGATCGAAATAGAAGCTAAAGTGGGCACGGGCCAGGCCGGAGACCTCCAGCGCCTGGAGGCGGAACTGGCGCTTAAAAAGGCCGAGATCGCGTTCCGAAAGCGCAAGGCAGAAGACACCACGGCTCAAGCTAAGTTCAAAATCCAGCTTGGGATCGAAGGCCCATACGAGGTTCTTCCTCCACAGCTTTCAGGGGAAAAGATAAAGACCATGGCCAGGACACTTTTGGCCATGGAAATTCCTCCGCAGGCGATTCAAGAAGCCGAAGGAGTAACAAAGGCCCGAGTCGCTGTGGAGGCCGCCGAACGGGAGCTTCGCACCGCTCAAGTGGCTGCTCTGCCTGTGGTCTCGCTCGCGGCCAGCTGGACATCGGAAGGGTGGCAGGTTGGGGTAACCATGAAATTTGATCTTTTCTCCCCCCGCCATAGCTTCCAGGTCAAGCTGACCCAGGTCGCCTTAGAGCTCGCCCAAGAGCGTCTAAAAGTGGCTCAGCAAGAAGCCCGAATGGCTATCCTGAATCAGAGGACCGACCTGCGGCAGGCAGTGGAGGAGTTTGAACGCCTTCAACTGGAGAAAGAGAAGTGGGCCTTGGAAGAGACCATCATGCAAAAGAAGTTGGAGGCTGAAGTGATCAGTACAGACGAGTGGACCGCCTTTCGCATGAAGAAAGGAGCTTTCGAAAGTGACCAGAAGCAAGGGGCGTTCAATTTGGTCTTTGCGAGTCTTCGCTATCGCCAGGTCCTAGGGTTGAAGCTTAATTGGGAGGAGATCCTATCGTGAGGAGGCACTGGAAGCGGATCGGGGGAGTCGTCCTCCTGTTGGCCATTGGCGGTGCTTTGTATGGTTGGCAGCCCTGGGCTGTTCGTAAGGCGCCGCAAGGGCAGAGTATTGGTCGTCCCACAGTATACGTTGGCCGGGGGGACGTGGTGCGAACTCTGACGGCATTTGGCGAGGTCGTCTCCAAGGATGAAATCACCCTTTCTTTCAATGTGGACGAGCTCTCCGAGCTTAGGGTGAAGGAGGGGGATGCGGTGAAGCAGGGCCAGATCCTAGCGGTACTGATGAACGCACAGGAAGAGCTGGCCGTGCTGAAAGCCAAGCGAGCCCTGGCGGAAGCCCAGGCCGAGGGGGTCCCTACTGTGATCGCTGAGAAGAAGCTGGAGTACGAGATCGCCCAGGCAGCCTACGAGGCGACCACCGTCCTGGCACCGTTTGCCGGGCTTGTGACCTACGCGGGCCGAGCGAAAGGTACGACTGGCCAGTATCAGATCTCCCTGCTGAACCGTTCCGAGCTCCTGATCGAGGCAATGATCCCCGAGCTCGACATCCACCAGGTGGCCCTCGGGCAGGAAGGAACGGCGACAATCGACGCCCTTCCCGGTCGGATATGGCCGGTTGGGATCGTCCGTATCAGCTATCAAGCAGTGCAGCAATCTGGCTTCGGGGGAGGCAAGGTGGTCCCGGTAACCGCGAAGTTTCTCAAGGTCGATCCAGAGGTCTTGCCAGGTTTTTCAGCACGCATCCAGATCACGACCGCCGAGGCAAGGGGGGTGTTGCAGGTTCCCATTGAGGCGTTAATCGAGTCTGGTCCGGGCTGGGCGGTGATGCTGGTGGTGGTGGAGGGCGAGCCTGTGCTCCGACCGGTCGAAGTGGGCCTGACCTCGGACCGATTTGCCGAGATTACCTCCGGGCTGGAGGAGGGGGAGGAGATACTCCTTCAGCCAACGCAGGCCGGAAGGGGAGCGTCGGAGGCTCCGTCCGCTCCAGGTACCGAGATCCATCGATCATCCGGTGTGATTTTTCAGTCGCCATGAAGGGGTTGGTGGTTCTGGAGGGAGCGAAGAAGGCCTACCGCCTGGGGGAGGCGGAGCTGTGGGCGCTGCGCGGGGTCGACCTGGCGATTGAGGAAGGCGAGTTCGTGGCGATCACCGGCCACTCTGGGTCGGGCAAGTCCACCCTCCTTCACCTCATCGGCGCACTCCACCGGCCGACGCAGGGGCGGGTGTTCGTGGATGGGGAGGAGCTCTCCGTACTCTCCCGTGACGACCTGGCGCGGGTTCGCAATCGCAAGGTGGGGTTCGTCTTCCAGCAGTTTTATCTTCTTTCCCGCACCACGGCGCTGGGGAACGTGGAGCTTCCGTTGATCTACGCCGGAATAGGCCGAAGAGAACGCCGTGCCCTGGCGATGGCCTGTCTGGAGAGGGTAGGGCTTTCTGACCGGGCACACCACCGTCCGACCCAGCTCTCCGGCGGCGAATGCCAGCGGGTGGCGATCGCCCGAGCTCTGGTAAATAAGCCCGTACTGCTCTTGGCTGACGAACCGACTGGCAGCCTGGATACTCAAATCGGTCGAGAAATCCTAGAGATTTTCATGGCACTCCACCAAGAAGAACGGACGGTGGTGCTGGTGACCCATGAACCCTATGTAGCCGCGTTCGCGGAGCGCCAGATTAAACTACGCGACGGAAGGATCGAGGAGGAAGATCATGGGGCTTCTTGAGACGATTCACACGGCCCTTTCTGCCCTGTCGGCCCACAAGCTCCGCACGGGGCTATCGATCCTGGGGGTAG
>JAUWNQ010000122.1 GCA_030612565.1 Candidatus Bipolaricaulota bacterium
CCTTCGCCCGTGGTCTCTTCCGTCTGTACGACATGCTCTCCCTTGGAATCCGTGCCCTCAACTTGTCGGCAAGCATAGCCTTCCCCGAAGAGGAACAGTTGGGAAAGGGAGGGAGCATCCTCACGTTCGCGGCGGCGATAGTCATCGCTATCGGCGGGTTCGTCGTCCTTCCCCTCTACCTGACCAACCTCATTCCCAACCTGCATACGGGAAACTCCATCTTGTTCAACTTGGTAGAGGGGCTCATCCGTATTACCTTCTTCCTCATATACCTTCTTGTCATCTCCCGCATGAAGGAGATCCACCGCGTCTTCCAGTACCACGGCGCGGAACATAAGACGGTCTACACGTACGAAGCAAAGGAGAAATTGACCGTGGAGAACGCGCGGAAGTACACGACCCTCCACCCGCGCTGCGGGACGGCCTTCCTGATGATCGTCCTCGTCATCTCCATCCTCATATTCTCCCTTGCCGGGAATCCCACCATCTGGTTGAAGGTCCTCTCGCGACTCCTCCTCCTCCCAGTCGTTGCCGGGGTCTCCTACGAAGCGCTCCGGTTCAGCGGAAAGAGCTACGACGATCACCTGTGGGTCCGAATCCTCACCAAACCCGGCCTGTGGCTGCAGCGGCTGACTACGGCCGAGCCGACCGACGACATGCTTGAGGTGGCGATCGCCTCGCTAAAAAGGGTGACCGAGCCCCTTGCCTCTCCGCAATCAGGCGCGACCGAGAGCGAATCAAGCTAGAGTAAGACACACCTCTTCTTCATCTCTTCGACGTGGCGATATGGCAGGTGTATTGCCCCCAGTGTTTCCTTGACCGAGTTCGGTCCGTGATCGTCCGATCCGCCAGTGAGCAGGAATCCCTTCTGTCTTGCAAGCGACCTCACTTCCTCAGGAGCAATGTGCAATCTGTTATCCCCGTCCATGTACGGGTAGAACGACTCAATACCGTCCACTCCTGCCGCGAGTAGCTTGTCGCCGAATGAGTCCCAGTCGTCGATTGCAATGAAACACGGATGAGGAACGGACGTTACTCCCCCAGCGGCGTGGATCGCGTCCGTGGCCACGCGAAACTGAGGCCGTTCCAGCGGAACGTAGCAAGCACCACCCGCTCCGATCAAACGATCGAACGCCTCACGCATCGTCTTCACTACCCCTTTGTCAACAAGGACCTTCGCCAGGTGCGGACGGCCAATGCTTCCCTGCGCCAGGCTGCGCACCTCGGCGATAGAAATGTCGAGATCGAGTAGATCCTGACACTGCTTGACCATCTCCTCCATCCTCCTCTCTCGTGCCTCCCGCATGAACGAGAAGAGCCTCGCCATCGCCTGTGAATGGGGATCGATGAAGTAGCCGAGGATCTCTCCGGGGATACCATCGTAGTCCACCTTGAGTTCCACTCCGGTGATCACCTCCAGTCCATCGATTTGCATCACCCTCTGCGCAAGGTCGGGGGAGACGATGTCGTGGTCGGTGATGGCGATGGAACATAGGCCGCAGGCCGCAGCTCGTTTCACCAGCTCGGGGATGCTCTGCGTCCCGTCTGAAGCGGTCGTGTGAAGGTGAAGATCGGCGGATCCGGTTCTCATAAGAATCTCTCCTCTATTATTTCTACGATCCGTGTGGCAGCGTGTCCGTCCCCGTACGGGTTCTTCGCCCGCGCCATCTCCTTGTAAGCGTGCTTATCGTCCAATAACCGATTTACCTCAGAGACGATCTTTTTCGGATCCGTTCCCACAAGACGCGCCCCACCACTCTGCAACCCCTCTACCCGTTCCGTGGTATCGCGCAGGACAAGGAGGGGGATGTGAAGCGCCGCCGCCCCCTCTTGCACCCCGCCGGAGTCGGTGAGGATGATGGTCGCGTGCGCCATAAGGTGGCCGAACGATACGTAATCGAGGGGATTGAGAAGGCGGATCCGCTCGCTCCCTGCCAGCTTCGCCTCGACCGTCCGGCGCACATTTGGGTTTGGGTGAACGGGGTAGACTATCGTGACATCGTGCCGTCGCGCCAGCTCGCGCAGCGCCACGCAGATGCGGAGAATCCCGCCGTGAAAGCTCTCCCTACGATGCGCCGTCACCAGGATAACCTTCCCCGAGATGGGTTCTTCCACAAGAGGAGCCCGCTCGCGCGCGAGGAACAGCGCATCGATCTCCGTGTTCCCGGTGACGTAAACGGTCTCCTTTGCGATACCTTCCGCAAGGAGGTTCTCTTGCGCGTTCTTGGTTGGAGCAAAGTTAAGGTCAGCGACCCGATCGATGAACGAACGATTCATCTCCTCGGGGAACGGGGCGTACTTGTCGTGTGTGCGCAGGCCTGCCTCCACGTGCGCGACCGGGATCTGGGCGTAGTAGGCGGATCGCGCTCCTGCAACCGCAGTGTGCGCATCTCCCTGGACGATGACGAGGGCCGGGCGTTCATTCGACAAGACCGGCTCGATCCGTTCTAGGATCGACCGTGTGATCTGAAACAGGTCTTGATCGGGGCGCATCAGGTCGAGGTCGTAATCGGGTGCGATGGAGAAGAGTTGGAGAACCTGATCGAGGAGTTCACGGTGCTGCGCGCTAACGCAGACAACCGGTTCGATCCGCTCGACAGACCGAAGTGCCTGCAAGACCGGCGCCAGCTTGATCGCCTCCGGCCGCGTTCCAAAGAAAAGAAGGATCTTCAGCGCTCTTAAAACCATGCCATCACCGTAGGACAAGGCTGATGAGGTACACTACAGGAATCTTTAAGCCATGTTCGTTCGCGTTCGCCACGAACAACAGCGAGCAACTGGACGGCCTGGCTGTATTGGACCCGCTGAGTGACGATCGCTTGCACAAGATACCCCCTTCATAATGATCTTAACTCCGGCCGATGCAGAAAGACACCATCAAACAGGAGTCCGGAGTCCGGCGCTGCCTCCTGCCACGGCACATTGGCAGGTGAATCGGTCCTGAAATCAAATTGTGCTGATCGATACCTCAGGTCACCATTGGCTCCCAGAGGGAGTAAAACGCAGGAGAGAATAGCCTTGTGAATAAAGAAATCCCTTGAAATTGACTATCCCCGTAGCAAGACTACGGGGTATTCCGCCAATTTCATTTTGACCTGAAGGTCAGAACCGGGATTTCATTATTTCACCTCACCCCGACCCTCTCCTATCAAGGAGAGGGGGATAAGGAAACCCTGTGGCAAGACCACAGGGAATCTCAAGT
>JAUWNQ010000105.1 GCA_030612565.1 Candidatus Bipolaricaulota bacterium
TGATCGCCCCACCTGGGATTCCAAATACTACCTCCCCTCCCTCACGCCGCAACATCTCCCACACAATCTGCGCGCCGGTCAGTATCATTACTTCCTCCTTGCACAGCAAAAAATAAGGGCCGCCCCGTTGGACGGCCCTTTTAAGGCTTATTTATTGTGGTTTCGTCCAACCCGTTAAGGCCCACCCCCGATAATCAGGGTAATAACCAGAACCAGCAGGACGGAAACCACACTAAACTTGTTCACTCGACAAAACCTCCGTTTATCCGCGAGAACCATAGCACGAATCGAACCCGTTGTCAAGGGAGGGAGCGTTTCCACTGGACGTTGACTTCGACGCCTCTGCGTCCTCGGACCCCGACGGCTCGATCGTCTCTTACCACTGAAACTTCGGCGATGGACATACCGGGACCGGGGTCACCGTATCCCACACCTTCGAGACCTTCGGGACGTTCACGGTAATCCTTACCGTCATTGATGATCAAGGCGCGCCGGCCTCTGCAACCATGGAGATCAAGACCTACTTTACGCTTCCTGCCGATCCTGCCGCTATTTTAACTACCGTAATCGCAGCCGCAGGATAAACAAGGGTTGCTACTCGACCGGGCATAGTACCCGCTTAATTCGCTTTCTAACCTGCGTACCCTTCAGTCATCCCCAGAAACTCCTTCTGCTTGCTCTCGATGAACTCCATGATCAAGTTGACGGTTTCACTCGCCAGCAATCCCAAGCCAAAATGGCTGGCAAGGTATGCAAAGGCAAATGCAATCTGCGGGCACGCAAGGGTTTCCTCGCATCGATCCCTGGTAGCAATATAACTGGATAGAGCAGCCTCAGTCGCCTTCTTCCGCAGTTTCTCAGACGGCGCGATCCCCCTGAATTTCAGGCAGATACTCGGAGCAAGGTGAAAGAGGTCTTCAGTCTTGATCTCTTTCCCTACAAGCGGCCCGAAGGGAATGGTTTCGCAGGCATCCTTGTACGCCGCGGCAATCTCTGCCAGCCATTCTTCATGTGACTCTGGCAATGGCTTCTTCATCTTCATTGTGAGATCACCGATAGTCTAACAACAGGGTGCGATGATGCACAGGCAGCCGGTGGCACTCCTCTTTGAGCACCTCAGCCTGCTTTTCCAGGGGGTGCAGCCTTGGGGCTGCTCATGGCCGCACCTCCTCGGGCAGGCGAGCAAGGATCGCATCGAAGACCTCGCGAGCGAGAGCCAGCGCACTGTCGGCTTCTTCCACCGGGGGCTCCTCCGATTCGCCCGGATACCGAAATTTCCAGGCGTATTCGGTCAGCGTCGCTGCACGGCGTAACAACGGCTCCAAACTTCCATCAAGGGCGGCGCATTGTTCGCCCAGCTCGACAAGATTATGCGTTTTCCGGAAAGGTTGATCGTGCCAACCGAGAAATGCCTTGAGGGCCTTTTCTGCCAGTTGCTGCGCGTGGAAGACCATGTCTTCCGTGATCGGCGGATCTGCTGTTCGCTCGTATTCGGCAGCCCGCATATCCACCGTAGCTCTGGTGAGCCAGGCTTTTACCTCAGCGACTCGTGCAGGATCATGCGGCATAAAGCAGCCTCCCTTCGCTGATGATGATACCTGGGAGTGATGTTCTCAGATGACGGCGATTATCGAAGGCTGACTTCGTCCAGACCAGAACATCCGCCGCCACACCGGTTCCCCAGAGCTTTTCATAGGCCAGGCGGCTACGGCGTCGTTCTGGAGGCGCATCGTCAGGTATCACCACCATCAGGTCATAATCGCTGTCTGGACCAGCTTCGCCCCGCGCCACCGAACCAAACAGGTAAATCCGCTCCGGTTGATAAGCATCCACCAGACGGTGGACAA
Organism: Candidatus Bipolaricaulota bacterium; assembly: GCA_030612565.1. The sequence goes on from JAUWNQ010000105.1 coordinate 1,848, forward strand.
TTCCATTCAAGATCGGATTATCCAAGGTGTATTCCGTCTCTTTCATCGTACTGCCTCCCGCATGGACTTAAGGATAGCGTGGAGCATTTACAGTAAGGTCACCGATAGTCTAACAACAAAGTGCGATGATGCACAGGCAACCGGAGACCCTCCCCGCTTGTTGTGATCAAGGATCGGCATCAAGTACGCCTTCTTCTTCTCGCCTGCATACCAGATCTCTGTGCGACACGCTCTTTCGTGAGCGACCGCCTCGCGTGCGATCTAGTTGTGCTCGCGAAACCACGAGACTGCTTTCTCTAGCGCGATCCTGGGAGAAGTCTGGGGAAATCCAAGTTCACGGATTGCCTTTGCGGGGTCGTAGTACATGTAGTGTCGCGACATACGGATAGTCTCCGGCGTCATCCGTGGGGTCGTCCCGGTCAGACGGCACCAGGCCGCGTTCAGGTATGACAACCCGAGGATAGGGTAGTAGGGGATCTTTGTGCGTGGCGCCGGAATCCCGGTGATCTCCGAGAGGAGCCCGAGGAACTCTCCCATTGTCATGTCTTCCCCTCCCAGTATGTAGCGCTCTCCGATCCGGCCCTTATCAGCAGCGAGGAGGTGCCCGCAGGCCACGTCCTCGACATCGACCACGTTCATCCCGGTCTCCACGTACGCAGGGATCCGGTGGGTGATGAAGTCGAGGATAACCTCTCCGGTAGGGGTCGGCTTGATGTCGCGCGGTCCGACCGGGAACGATGGGTTGACGATCACCACAGGAAGGCCCGCGCGCGCGTAGTCGACTGCGACCTGTTCGGCACGGTACTTGCTCTTCTTGTACCCGCTGATGATCCTTTTGGGATCGACCGGCATCTCCTCGGTGACAGGTGTCTTCCCCTCTGGCACCGCCAGGGCAGCGACCGAGCTCGTGTAGACGACGCGGTCCACACCCATCTCCCCTGCAACCTTGAGGACGTTCCGCGTCCCCTCGACATTCACTAGGTCGATCAACCCCGGTTCCCGCACCCAGAAGGAGTAGAGAGCAGCGGCATGAAAGACCCGCTTACACCCCACCATCGCCCGGCGCAGGGAATCGATATCGGTGATATCCCCTTGGACCCGCTCGATCTCCAAGCCGTCGAGATTGCGCGTATCAGCGCCCTGGCGCACGAGAGCGCGAACCACATAGCCCGCCTTCAACAGCTCCCTCACGATGCTCGATCCGATAAACCCCGTTCCACCCGTTACGAATGCCTTCAAGTGCTCCTCCTTCCTTTCGAAAATCGGGGTCAGATCTTTACTTTTGGTGTTTCGCCTCGACTGCGATACGCGTTGCGATGACCCTGATGCGGGAGCAGTCAAAACAGCCCCAGTTGTTCATCGTCTTTGGCATCATCGAGAGGGATCGTTACCTTCCCGTAGACTCCGTCGTAACCCGGTTCGATCTGAAGGTCCCCCGCGCGAACCTTCATGATCCCTTGCAGTATCCTTCTGGGAACTACTTGGCGAAGGTCTTCCTCCGACAGGTCAAGTAGGATGCGAAACTCGTTCCCAAAGTGGGCGATCAGTCGTTCGTACTCGCGGGCGACCCCCTTTGTCTTCGGTCCTATGCCGAGTGCCTGTGCGATGATCTCCTCCAGAGGGACGAGGCTACTATACGGAATCTGCTGTGCGGGGCCCTC
>JAUWNQ010000170.1 GCA_030612565.1 Candidatus Bipolaricaulota bacterium
TTTCAGCAGTACGTGGGTCATCGGGCGGCTTGTAGGTGGAAATGGTCGCCCGATGTTCATTGAGACAGCAACAGTCTTTCTTTCATCCAGTATGAAAGCTCAGTTTCCTTCACTCGCCACGGGAGGGGTGTTTTAGGCAGCTCCGTCCCAAATGCTCTGGTAGGCTCAGCGCGGCGCGAACTCAGCGGCAGCACCTCTTCCCGAACGGATCGCTCCCTCGATCGTGGACGGCCAACCAGTCGCGGTGTAGTCCCCGGCGAGGAGGAGCCCTCCTATCGGGGTTTGTGCGCCTGGGCGGAGCACCGCGCTTCCTGGGGCAGGGACGAAGGTGGCACGGGGACTCTTGATCAGCAGGTCATCAAGGAGACAGGCCTTGTGTGCCTTCGGAAGAAGTGCAGAAAGCGTAGAGAAAAGGCGCTCCTTAATCGTCGTAATCGGAATGTCGATAAGGTCTCGCGCCGCGCTCTGGGAGAGGACGATGTGCGTTGCCCCCTCACGCCCTTGGATCTTCGTGAGATCGAAGATCGCTTGCACCGGTGAATCGACCGCGATCAGGAACGGCTCCTCCATCACGGGACGGTCGAACCAGAGGTGCAGGTTGACGATCGGAGAGAACCGAATTTTCTCAAGGCGAGTGAATAGGGGATCACTGATGACCGCCTCGGGAAGGAGTGGAAGAAGGTCGTACGGCGGGATGGTCGCGATCACCTCGTTCGATTCGATCCGTTCTCCCGTAATGAGTTCAACCCCGTGTGCTTTTCCTTTCTCGACGAGGATTCGCCGGCCCGGTGCGTCTGTTCTCACCTCTCCTCCTCGTGCACGTAGGAAGGGGATGGCCGCGGAGAAGATACGCGAGAGAGGAAGGGTGAAGAGACCCATTTCTGCCCCGTGCGGGGAGAAGAACCCCTCCTTGAAGATCATCTGTGCCGCACGGGCGCTCACCGCGTGGGGACGCTCGTTCAGCGTTGCGATACAGATCGGTTCCCACAGGCGCGCGATCGCTCTTTCCGTCTGACCATGAGAGGAGAGCCAGTCGGCGAACGTCTGCTCCTCCCCTGGGTTCTGAGTAAGGAGGGAAAGACCGGCACGCAGCACAGCAACCCGCTCTCTGAAAGAAAGTGGATGGTATTGGATCAGGCTCGGCAGGAGATGGAGCGGGCCCGGGAGGGGCACCGAGGTGATCACCGAGGTAAACACGGAACGGCCCGTACCACAGGTTATCGGTACGCGGAAGCTCCTCTGGAAGCGCACGCTCATCTCCATCCCAAGCTGCTGCAAGAGGCCGATCGAGGCTGTGCAGCAACGCATGAGAACGTGCTGCCCGTAGTCGACCTCCTCGTCCATGGTGACGTAGTTGAACGAAGCGGCACGACCGCCGAGCCGCGGAGCCCGTTCTAGGAGCAAGGTCTTCCTCCCACGTTCGGCAAGGGCGCAGGCGGCAGCGATCCCGGCCGGTCCGCCACCGATTACAATGACCGGCTTCATCGCAGGAATGCTCGTGCCCAGGCACGGAGGGTCAGGATTAGCTTCTCCCTTGTCGAGAGCGAGACACGCGCACTGAAGACATCGTAGCCTTTCGTCTCGATCCGATCGAGGATGCGAGAGTAGATCGCAGCAAGGAGCATGGGACAGCCGCGTGCGTGACGGGGAAGGTGATCGATAAGTTTCTCCCCCTCACGGATGTAGCCCCGAGCCCTTTCGATCTCAAACGCGAGGAGGGCACGCACCTCTTCGTTAGTCTCACCGGTTCGCAGCATCTTCTCGGTGACAGCGAAGCGTTCGAGGTCCTCCAGCGGGATGTAGATTCGGTTGCGCTCGATATCCGCCGCCACATCGCGCACGATGTTCGCCAACTGTAGGCCTACACCGAGCGCCTCACCCAGGTTCTCAACCTCCCTGGTGAGTTTCCACCCGCGGCGGTGGGCGAGGATAGGGAGGACGGAGAGGCCGACCGCCGACGCGACGAGGGGACAGTATAGGTGGAGGTCGGTGAAGGTCTCATAGCGCAAGACCGTGAGATCCATCTCCACCCCGTTGATCATCTGAACAAGATGGTCCGGGTCGACCGAGAACCGGACGATGGCATCGGAAAGAGCGAGATCGGGCAGGGTCTGTGGTTTGCCCTCAACTACTGCAGCCAACCGTTTTCTCAAGCGGGTAAACGCGTCGATCTTCTCGACAAGGTCAGTATCACCGTCAGCAATGTCGTCGGCTTCGCGGCAGAACGCGTAGATCGCGTAGATCGCGCGACGCTTCGTTCTTGGGAGGGTGATGAACGCGAAGTAGAAATTCTTCGCCTCTTGCCGGGTGATCGTCGAGCAGGCTTCGTAGGCATCCTTTATCTTTCGGTCCATCACTTTCCCCTCCACAAGATGCGTCCCCTTGAAAGCAAGGTCGAGAGGAAGAGGATCAGTCTCTCTCTCTTTCCCAGGGTCGGACGGTGAGCGAGCGTGTCGTATCCTTGTGCTTCGATCTTCTCAAGGATAGCCGATCCTCCCCGCGAGAAGAGGGCAATATCAACCTTGAGGTGTCCGCGTACCCGATCGATCAAAGGGAACCCAGCACAGAAGTACTCCCGCGTCCGCTC
>JAUWNQ010000131.1 GCA_030612565.1 Candidatus Bipolaricaulota bacterium
GTCACTACCCCCAGGACCTCTTCTATCCACTGATTGGTGGGGTTGGCTTCTCTCTCAACTTCTATCCGTGGACCGACCGCTTGCTCCCGGAGGATGGGGTGGTTCGCCTGGTCGTCGGTGTGGGGACGCGCGCGGTCGGACGGGAATACGCCCGTGTCTTCTCCCCGAAGATCCCGGGGTTGCGGCCGGAGGGGTCGGACACGCGCACGGTCATCCGCTGCTCGCAGGAGACGGTCGATGTTCTCGATATGAAGCCGGGGAAGCTCGATCAAACGCGTCTTCCAAAATTGGATAACCCCCTCTTGCGGGAGGTCTGTTCGGTGGTCGATGCCGAGGGGATGGTGAGCGAGCCGGTCTCCGCGCTCCCTCCTCGAGGCCGGAAAATCGCCGCCTTCAACCGCTTTATCGAAAAGAACTCCACCATGCCGTTCACCCCCCTCTTGCGTGAGTTGCTTGGCGGATTACAGCGTCTGTTTGAGCGACCGGTCGATATCGAGTTTGCCGTGAATTTCCCTTCTGAGCGTGAGCCGTCCGGGGCTCCTCTCTTCTACTTGTTGCAGGCGCGCCCGCTCGGGGGACGGCCCGAGCATCGTATCATTCGCCTCCCCTCCCCGCCTGAAGAGCGAACACTCCTCACCTGCCATCGCGCACTGGGGAACGGAAAGCGCAGGAAGATTCACCATCTGGTCTTTGTCGATCCATCTACATATCGCTGGGAAGAGGCATACGCAATCGCCCGACAGGTGGGACAGATCGATCAAGAACTCGACGGTGAGGCGTACATTCTGATGGGGCCCGGGCGATGGGGGACATCGAACCCGCAGCTGGGGGTGCCAGTGCAGTACGGCGAGATAGCAGGGGCTTGTGTAATCGTGGAGATGGCAACCGAATCCTTCTCCCCGGATCTCTCTTACGGGACGCATTTCTATGCGGACATGGTGGCAAGCAGGGTGCTCTACCTCCCGTTTGACGCAGAGCAGGGGGACCGTTTCAACCGCACGCTCATCGAGCGTCAGGAGATCGTATCGGCGAGTGAGTTTGTCAAGCATGTTCGCTTCGAGAAGGGACTCGCTGTCTACGTCGATGGGAAGGGAAAGAAGAGCTTGATCTGCATTCAGAAGCGCTGAATGGAAGCAAATGGTTGCGCGAGAACCGGCGAACCAGCACCATGGCGGGCATGGAATTTCCCTTCCCCGTGTTGAGGTAGTATACTGGGAGATATTGGTGCGGGCCCTTGGGGAGGAAGAGTAAGAACGCTTGCAGGAGGTGCAATGTCAGAAGTAAATCTAACTGCGATCACAAAGAAGTTCGGCGATTTTGTGGCAGTGAATGAGAGCGAGCTTGAGGGGGAGGAGGGGGCATGCACCGTGCTGGTCGGGCCGTCAGGGTGTGGAAAGACGACGACGCTACGGATGATCGCCGGGCTTGAAGAGGCGACTTCAGGAGAGATCCGCATTGGGGAGAAGGTGGTAAACCGAGTCCCGCCGAAGGACAGGGATATCGCGATGGTCTTCCAGAACTACGCCCTCTATCAGCACATGGACGTCTACAACAACATGGCCTTCGGCCTAAAACTGCGGAAGCCCCCGAAGAAAGAGATCGAACAGCGGGTGCATGATGCAGCCGAACTCCTCGGAATTACGGAAAAGCTGAAGAGCAAGCCGCGGGAGCTCTCTGGTGGGCAACGCCAGCGAGTAGCAGTCGGGCGAGCGATCGTGCGCAAGCCGAAGGTCTTTCTGTTCGATGAGCCGCTCTCGAACCTCGATGCGAAGCTGCGAGTGCAGATGAGGACAGAACTCGAACAGCTGCACCACAAGCTCAAGACGACGACGGTCTACGTTACGCATGACCAGGTAGAGGCAATGACGCTAGGCAGTAGGATTGCGGTGATGAAGGACGGGGTGATCCACCAGTACAACTCGCCGCAGGAGACCTACGACCATCCGTCAAACCAATTCGTGGCGGGGTTCATCGGGAGTCCAGCGATGAACTTCCTCAAGGCTCACGTGGAAAGCAAAGGCGAGACGATCGTTCTCGTCGGGACGGGATTCCAACTTACCTTTCCTAAGGAGCGGGTGGATACACTTCCGAGCGAGGTACTCGTTGGCATCCGTCCGGAGGACCTATCCGGTCCGGTCACCGACGGGGAGTCGATCATTGAGGTAAAGGTGCTGGTGACAGAACCGTTGGGAAACGAGCTTCTTGTCTACGCTGATTGTGGGGAGGACCGAGTGGTGGCAAACCTCGACCCGCATCAGCACGTGGAGATCGACTCAACGATCAAGCTGGCGGTCGACATGAACGCCCTTCACCTCTTTGACCGAGAGAGCGAGAAGACGATCCTGTAAGAAGACCTTCACTGAGTCGCTCGTATGCCAATAGACAGGCAACCCCCGACGCTGCAACCATTCTTGCAGCGTCGGGGGTTGAGAAATTGAGAGATCGGAAGATTGAATGATCGGGACATTGGGAGGTTCAATCACTCAACCCTGTTCACCCTCTCTGTGTTCTCGGCGGTGAAAGCTTCTATGGGGCCTCCGGCCTTGCTTCCGCAACCCGCAAGGAGAAGAGGTTGGGGCAACAGCCTGTTTAGCTACGCTTAATGACGGTTCCTGCTCCGATCAGGCAGTCGCGTAAGGTTACCCCGTCAAGATAAGTTCCGCGATCGATCACGCACCCGGTGATCGAGGAGTCAACGATCCTGACCTCGCCGAAAAGGACCGAATCTTTCACCGTCGAATTCTCGATGACGACATCCTTCCCTTTCCAGGTGTCCGCGTTCGCGTAGTGGCGGTTAGCCTCGATGTAGGAGGCGCGATCGCCTATATCGTACCACCCGGTATCGAAGGTGAACGCATCCATCGGTACGCCCTTCTCTTTGAGGAGCCAGGCGTTGAAGTACCCAGGAGCGTCTTTGCCGGACGTTGCCCCACTCAGGAACTCCTGGAAATGAGGAAGAACCTCCTTGGGGTAGATGTAGCAGGCAGTGCGCGCCAGGGTCGATCTGGGATTCTGTGGCTTCTCCTGGAACTCGACGATCTGACCGGTCTTGACGACCGCCACTCCGTACCGTCCTCGGACTCTTTCGATATCACCGATGT
>JAUWNQ010000148.1 GCA_030612565.1 Candidatus Bipolaricaulota bacterium
CCCAACACCATCTAGCCGGTTCGCTGTTCGCTACGTACACAAGTTCTGCCTCATGCTTCCTTCAGACATCCCATCTCTGGTAATGCCCTTGCCCTGTTGGCGTCGTCCTTCCGTCCGGTAACGGCGGACCATACTGTCCCAAACTATACCTGGAACTGCGGCCTGTGCGTCATGCCAGGCACACATAAACTACCCCGCCGCAAGCGGTCGGGGTATTAATAGCATCACGTCACACCGGCGAAGGCCGGTGTCCACGAACGAACCACTGGATTCCGGCATGCGCCGGAATGACGATATTCGCAGCAAGTTGCGAAGCATTGAAAAGCAGGAGCCAAAGATCTAACTGGAGTTGGGCTTCATGCTACAATTTCATGCTGAGCTTTGTTGCATCGGAAGCAACGTCGTACACCTGGCTGCCTCGTGGACGCGACAGGCAGGCAAGGTACGACGCTACATCCCTCTTTAAGCTGATTCGCCTGGAAGAAGTCCACGTTCTCGGCGATTCCACTCCTGTCTCTACCTGTCGGTAGACAGGTGCAGCAGGCAGGCGGAACAACGAGGAGTCGGGAAAATTGATCCGATCGCCCAGGCAGACTAAGATCGTCTTACGATGAGCCTTTTCGTGCAAATGATCTACCTCGCCTCGGGACTGTCGCTCCTCTATATCTTCCTCCTCTATCGCGCCAATCCCTTACGCCGCCTCCCCGCAACAACTGTGACTGTAACCTTCACCCTGGGGATGCTCGCGTTGATCCCGGTCACCCTCATTCATCGCCTTCTCCCGCTCGACGGAGGAGGCCCGTTCTTCTCGGCCTACATCTCCGCCGGGTTGATCGAGGAAGGGATCAAGTTTCTGGTCATGGGGTTCACAATCTGGCGGTTCAGGTTCCCTGATCTAGCCGAGCCTATTGATCTCGTCATCTACTTCGGGATCCTTGGGGTGGGATTTGGTGTCTACGAAGACTTTTGGTACCTCTTTGGCGGATCCTACCCGTTCTGGTCCGCAGGTGAGAGCGTGGAGTTTCACCGTGCCCTTCAGGGTCTCCTCCTCGCCCGTTCATTCCCCGGGCATATACTGTTCAACGCCCTGGCCGGTTACTTAGTCGGCCGCGCGCGTTTCCTCACGCGCTTTCGCGATCGGCTCCCCTGGCTCGTGGGAGCGTTTCTCCTCGCGGTCGGTCTGCATGGGTCGTTCAACCTGATTGCCACCTTCGGCGGAACGATCCTGCTCCTCTCCTATATCGTCCTTCTTATCGGTCTCCTTCTTCACCTGCGGCAAAGAGCCCTCGCACGTTCGCCGTTCCGGGCTCTAATCGAACGGTTCAAGGGGGAAGAAGTGGAGTGGCCCTATCCACGTCCTCCGGCCGACTACCTGTTTGCAGAAGGGTTCTCATGGCCAGGAAAGCCAAAGGGGGGGATGTTTCAAGCCTTTCCGATAACTCTGTCCCTACTCATCCTCTACCCGTTCCTGGTAGCGACGATCTATCTCGTGCAGCGTACCCTGCTGTGGATCATTGGGGGGTAAAATGTTAAGGGCGGTCGAGCGAAATCGCTCGACCGCCCTCTCCGGGTGGTGAAAAAGATGAGGGGGTTCTCATGCTTTAACGGCGCTACTATAACACATTTCCCATGCCCTTGTCTGTGATGCAGATCACATTGGCCGCTACCCCGCATGGGGTATGGAGTATCTCACTCGTCAGCCAGCAGATCTTGCAACGAGAGGGAGTCGAGAAGCTCTTTGAATCGTTTGTCGATCTTTCCCCACGCAAAGCGCGTCGGGCATATTGCTGTCAGGTGGCACCCCGAATCGGCCGTAATGCAGCCGACAAGGTCGAGCGACTCATCGAGGGATTCAAGGACCTTCCTGACCGAGACCGTCGTCGGATCATCGACGAGGGTGTACCCCCCGCCCCTTCCCTGTTGCGCCGCGACAAGCCCTGACCGGCGTAATTGATGAAGGATCTTCTCCATAAACGGAACGGGCAGGGCATACTTCTCCGCGATGGTGCCTGCCGAGAGTGGTCCCGCATCCGTGTTCCCTGCTAGTTCGAGGGCGGCGATTAGGCCATAGCTCGCCTTCTTTGTCAGGTGCACACCCTCCTCCCGCTCATCCCTCGGTCTTCTCCTTGGCGACGAACGCCTGGTAACGCCTTTCGAGTGTGGCCATCTCCTCGGCGATACGCGCGTGGCGCCGCGCAAGTGCCGGCGTTATCTCTTGCCCAGCTTGAGTGAGGTACGCGTAGATCGCCTCGTTTAACGCATCGGCAGCCAATGCCGAACAGTGCATCTTCACCGGAGGGAGACCTCCAAGTTCCTCGGCAACCTCACGATTGGTGATCGCGATCGCCGCCTCAAGCGTCTTCCCTTTAGCTATGTCCGACACCATCGATGAGGTCGCGATCGCCGCTGTACAGCCGAACGTCTCCCAGGAGATGTCCGTAATCACCTCGCGCCCTTTTTCGTCCTTATCAACCTTGATGTAGAGCCACATCACATCGCCACAGATAACATTCCCCACCTTGCCGATCGCGGAGTAATCAGGAAGTTTCCCCATGTGGTGTGGGTGGCGAAAGTGCTCGATCACTTTCTCGGTATACATCTTATCAGCCTACCTTAAACGGTGAGATCGCGCGCAGATCCTCGACAACACGTGGGAGTACTTCAAGAATCGCATCTATCTCTCCATCGGTTGTCTGCCGACCAGTACTGATCCGCAGACTCCCGTGCGCCATCGCAAGCGGAACCCCGATCGCGAGCAGGACGTGACTCGGTTCGAGGTCGGGGGAGGAACAGGCAGAGCCTGTTGAGGTCGCAATCCCTTGCTCATCGAGCCTCATCACCAA
>JAUWNQ010000044.1 GCA_030612565.1 Candidatus Bipolaricaulota bacterium
CTTGTTTTTTGCATTGCACCGTTGCACAGTACCTCAAGCCCCGTGTAGGCGCAACGCAAAAAACAAGACCTGACCCCAATTCCCAGTTCATACGTCTCCTGCCACCCGGTCCAGGGTGATCTCTGCCGCCGCACGGACCGACAGGTGGTTGAAATCACTATCCGGCATGATCGGCGGAAGGATCAGATCGCATGTCTCGATCAGTTCGTCGGTCATCCCCCAGCCGGTTCCAAACAGGATGTAGACCGGTTCAGTCCCGTGCTCGATACGCTCTCGTAGCTTCGCATGGGAAATAATACGATCCCCTTGTCGCCTCGCCGATGTCGCAACGAGGAGCGGTGGGACCCCTTCTGCCTCCTGGATCCACTCGATCGTCTCTTCCAGGTCCTCTGCCATCGCTACGATCTCCAGGGCCTCGCCGCGGTTGCTCTCTTCTATCGCACGCTCTCCCTCGGTCCAGAACCCACGGATTCTCCACCCGATCTCTCGCTGCGACGGGAGGGGCGTGATCACGAAATAGCGGGCCACTCCGTAGGTGCGCGCTGTGCGCGCGATATCGTGCACATCGATCGAGGTCATCGCCGTCGCCACAATCTCACCACGGCGGTTGCGCATCGGGAAGTGCAGAAGAGCGACGTACAGGTTACCCATCGCTAGAACCCCTGTCAAGATGGACTCCGAGGAGATCAGGACGGTTGCGCATCGTCTTCTCCCACGCGCGGCGCTCGCGGAACGCCTCGATCTTCGCGTGGTTGCCCGAGAGGAGGACCTCAGGGACGGAAAGGCCCCGGAAGACGGGCGGCCGCGTGTACTGCGGCGGGCCGAGATGCGTCTTTCTATAGAAGGAATCGGTCTCCACCGACTCGAACTTCCCGACGACCCCGGGGACCATCCGCGCGGTCGCCTCGATGACGGCCGCGGCGGCGACTTCTCCTCCGGTGAGGACGTAGTCGCCGATTGAGACCTCCTCGTCGATGAACGATATCAACCGCTCATCGACCCCTTCGTAACGCCCGCACAGGAGGATCAACCCGTCGAGTCTCGCCCAACGGATCGCGTCTTCCTGCGTGAAGAGCCGCCCCTGCGATGATAGGAGGACCGTGCGTTGTTTGCGCTGTTTGGGGGGTCTTGTTTTTTGACCTGCCTTGTCTTGTAGGGCGCCTTCGTCAGGGTCAACGGTCAAGAAAGAAGACCTGACCCTGTCTATCGCCCGCACGAATGTATCGACCTTCATCACCATCCCTGCCCCGCCCCCGTAAGGGCGGTCGTCGACGACCCGGTGCGGATCATCAGTGAAATCACGCAGGTCGTGAGAATGGATCTCAATGAGTCCATTCTCCACCGCTTGAGCGAGGACCCCCACAGAGAAAAAACCGGAGAATGCTTCCGGAAAGATCGAAAGTATATCGAAGCGCATCACTCGTTAATCGATGATCTCGACTACGACCTCCCGATCGAGGCGGGTGGCGACACCATCGAGGAATACGCGCAAGGCCCCGATCGTTCGCCCACCCTTGCCGAGGACCCGCCCGCGGTCATCCTTCCCCACATGGAGGAAGAAGATGTCCACCTTCTCCGTCTCGATACGGTCGATTCGTACGGCTTCCGGCGCGTTGACGAGCGACTGGATGAGAAAGAGGCACAGGCGGTAGAGCATCGATTCTCCTTTTTACGCCTTCTGGCGCTTTGCCTCGTCCCAGGCGGCCATCACGCCGGCCTTAGAGAGGATGTCCCGTGCGGTCTTCGTCGCCTTTGCTCCGTCGAGGAGCCACTTGAGCGCCGTCTCATTATCGATCTCGTAGGTCGCCGGATGGGTCTTCGGATCATAATGTCCGAGGTCGGCGACCACCTTCGCATCGCGTGGCTTGCGTCCATCAAGGACGACCACACGGTACGAGGGCTGCCCTCTGCGTCCCACTCTCTTCAACCGAATCTTCGCTGCCATTCTCTCACCTCGTTTTGTATTAGCCTTTAAGAGCTACATAGCGTGAAGCTCTATAATACCTTATTGAGTGTTCCTTTTGCAGTGCGTTCCCACGTCCCCCCTCTCCCGGAGCCTGAGGTCAGACCTTGTTTCTTGCATGGCCTAGTTCTACCCAGAAGAAGAGTCCTGCCGACCTCCACGCAAGAAACAACGTCAGACCCCGTGTCCTTGCGTCTCGCCCTCTCCTTACTACATCCCGAGAAGATCCATCGGCGAGCGGCCCTTTCCCCGCTGCTTGCTCATAAATTTGATCGCCTTCTTCGACTCCTTAAAACGGGACAGGATGCGGTTTACGTCCCGCACCATGGTCCCGCTTCCTTGGGCGATCCTCTTCTTGCGACTCCCTCCAATTATAGAGGGTTTCAACCGTTCTTCCAAGGTCATCGAACGGAGGATCGCTAGGGCGTGGTCCATCTCCGTTTCGTCGACCGCCACGTCCCCTTTGAACTTTCCTGCGCCAGGAATCTTATCCAGGATGTGGGAAAGGGGTCCCAGTTTACGCATCTCTTCCAGCTGTTCCAGAAAATCTTGCAGGGTGAACTGGTTCTTCTTGATATGGCGCACTAGTTCCTCGGCCTTCTTCTTATCGAGGGTCGCCTCGGCCTGCTCGATTAAGGAGAGGACGTCTCCCATCCCGAGGATCCGATCCGCCATCCGTCCGGGGTGGAAAGGTTCGAGCTCGGCCGTCTTCTCTCCTACCCCCACAAACTTGATCGGCCGGCCGGTCATGTGGCGAATGGAGAGTGCCGCTCCGCCCCGCGCGTCCCCGTCGAGTTTGGTCAGGATCACACCGGAAAGGGTGATCTTCTCGTCGAAGACCGAGGCAATGTTCACCGCTTCCTGCCCGGTCATCGCATCGGCGACGAGCAGAATCTCATCGGGAGAGACGGCCGCTTTGATCTCCTGGAGCTCCTCCATCATCGCCCCGTCGATCTGTAGGCGGCCGGCGGTGTCGATGATCGCTACGTCGTAGAGGTTCTCCCTTGCCCAATCAAGAGCCGATGCGGCGATCTGCGGGGGAGTACGTCTTTCTTCGAAGCGAACGGGGATCTCCAGGTCCTTCCCCAGGGCCATCAGCTGATCTATTGCAGCGGGGCGATAGATGTCAGCCGCTATCAACACGGGCTTACGTCCCTCTTTCTTGAGTTTAAGTGCCAACTTCGCCGCGCTCGTCGTCTTTCCCGATCCCTGTAAACCGACGAGCATGATCACCGCGGGGCGGTGATCGAGGACTAGCCCGGCGTTCTCCTCGCCCATGAGGGTGGCGAGCCCGTCGCGCACGATCTTCACCACTTGTTGCCCTGGGGTGAGACTCTCCAGGACCTCCCCCCCTATTGCGCGCTCACGGATATGTCCCATCAAGTCCTTGACGACCTTGTAGTTGACATCGGCCTCGAGGAGAGCGAGACGGATCTCGCGCAGGCCCAAGGCCACGTCCTCTTCTGTGAGCTTCCCCTTCCCGCGCAAGCGGGAGAAGACCGCGTTCAGTTTACTCGTTAAGGAATCGAACATCATCACTCCTATTTAGCACAGTCCTTAATTCACCGCCTCCTCTCTACTCGGCGTCCTCAGCGGTAGGAAAGATGGTAAACCGCACCCCCTGTTGCATCAACTAGCCGAGAAGATTATCGAGAAAGTCGGTTCCGATACGTTCTTCCCGGAAGGTGGGGTGAGAGATGATCTCCTGTGCCAGGTCGCGGGTGGTGGCGATGCCGCGGATGCGGAACCTCTCAAGCGCGGTATACATGCGAATCCGAACCTCTTCCCGATCGCGTCCCCACGCGATCACCTTGGCGAGGAGCGAGTCGTAATAGGGAAGGACCTCCATCCCATTATAGAGGTGGGTGTCGAGGCGGATCCCGTTTCCGCTCGGCAGTTCGTCGATTGTCACCCGTCCGCAGGAGGGAAGAAATCCACGGGCGGGGTCCTCGGCGTTGATTCGACACTCGATCGCGTGCCCCTGAATCTTGATCTCGTCCTGCTTAAAATCAAGCGGATCTCCTCTTGCGATCTTGACCTGCTCCTTGATCAGGTTGACCCCGGTGACGACCTCGCTCACCGTGTGCTCAACCTGTATACGAGCGTTCATCTCGATAAAGTAGAAATTACCCGCGTTGTCGAGGATGAACTCCACCGTCCCCGCGTTACGATAACCGACCGCGCGTGCCGCATTGAGAGCGGCGTGATGAAGGTCTCTTCGCATCTGCTCATCGAGGTGAGAGGCCGGTGATTCTTCGACCAGCTTCTGATGGCGGCGCTGTACCGAACACTCCCGTTCGCCGAAGTGGACCGTATGACCGTCCATGTCGGCGAGGATCTGGACCTCGATGTGTCTAGGGTTCACCACCGCCCTCTCCAGGTAGAGGCTTCCGTTACCGCAGGCGGCCTTTGCCTCGGCCTGTGCGGTTTGGATGGCCTTCTTCAACCCTTGCGGTTCGGGCACGAGGCGCATCCCGCGGCCGCCCCCTCCGAAGACCGCCTTCACGAAGAGGGGGTAGCCGACTCGCGCGGCCGCCTCTGCTGCCTCCTCCCCTTCAGGGACTGCCACTCCTGGAAGGACGGGAACCCCAGCGCTTGCCACCGCCTCCCGCGCGGCGAGCTTGTCCCCGACGAGTTCCATCGCCCGGTGACTGGGGCCGATGAAGGTGAGGTCGTGCTCTTCACAGACCTCAACGAAGTGAGGGTTCTCGGAGAGGAAACCGTAACCAGGGTGGATCGCCTTTGCCCCGGTCAACTCAGCGGCGCTGATCAATGCCGGGATCGAAAGGTAGCTCTTCGCCGGGTCGGCCGGGCCGATGCAGAGCGACTCGCTGGCGAGCTTCAGGTAAGGCATCCCAGAATCGGCCTGCGAGAAGACAGCGACCGAATCGAGCGACAGCTCGCGGCAGGCCTCGATCACGCGCAGCGCGATCTCCCCACGGTTGGCGATGAGTACCTTGTGAAAGGTCATACCCTCTCGAAGATGAAGAGGGGCCGACCGTACTCCACCCCCTCCCCGTCTTCTATCAAGATCTCCTTCAACCGTCCTGGGACCTCGGCCTTGATCTCGTTCATCACCTTCATCGCCTCGATGACGCACAGAGTCTCCCCGACCTTCACCTCGGCACCGGGGTGGACGAACGGCTCCTCCTCTGGGGCGGGACGGGAGTAGAACGTCCCGAGGAGTGGGGCGGTGACGGTGAACGTCCCCTCTTCCTCGCGGACCTCTTCTTCTGTCTCGGGTGGCGGTGCCGCGACAGACGGAGAGATACCTCCTTGGCGAACGGTGATCCTTCTCTCTCCTTCCCAGATGGTGATCTCGCTCAACCCTTCCTCTTTGAGTAACCCGATGATCCGTTTCAGTTCCTCGATCTCCACCACCAACCGCCTCCTTTAATTGCAAACTGTATTTTAGCTGAAAGCGAAGGCATCGGGCAACGGGAGGCACGGCGAAGGGGCGAGGGGGAGACGCCCTCTCCGCGTCTCCCTCTCTCCGCCGTTTCCTTTCCCCGTGGCTCCACGTCCCCCCCTCCCTGGCTTTCCCCTTCTCCGCGTCCCCGTGTCCCCGTGTCCCCGTGGCCTCCT
>JAUWNQ010000033.1 GCA_030612565.1 Candidatus Bipolaricaulota bacterium
GATGTCGTGCGCGATGGGGTGAACGGTTTCTTCGCGCCGGAGGATGAAGAGGGATTCGCGCAGATCGCCCTCGACCTTGTAAACGACGAAGCACTCTACGCTCGTCTCAAGGCAGGTAGTTTAGAAACAGCCGAAGCCCTTTCCACGAATCACTCGACCCTGCGTCTCCTCGAGGTCTTTGCAGGCTGTCTCGCTCCCCCGGAGTGAGAAGACATCGGGGCGGATTGCGAATAATATAGAGGAGGTTAGAGGTATGCGCGTTCTTTTCGTTTCTGCCGAGGTTTCACCGTTTGCCAAAGTGGGAGGGCTCGCCGATGTGGCCCTTGCCCTGCCGCGGGCCCTTGCCCGACTCGGAGTGGAGGTCGCGGTCGTCATGCCCAAGTACCGCGGGATCGCAGAGCAGGTGGATCTCATCGAGGCGGCCCGTTTCTCCGTCCCTATAGGGACGGGTGATAAGGAGTGCGTGGCTTACCGTGCGACACTCCCCGCAAGTGATGTTCCGATCTATTTCTTGGGGAACGATTCCTACTTTGAACGAGCTCAGATCTACGGGGAGGGGGGCGGGGACTACCCTGATTCCTTAGAGCGGTTCGTGTTCCTCTCGCGTGGTGCCCTTTCCCTGAGTGAAGCGCTCGATTGGACTCTGGACATCGTCCACGCCAACGACTGGCACACCTCTCTCATCCCTCTCTACCTGCGCGAAAAGAGAACTGATCTCAGGGCAGCTAAGAGCATCCTTACGATTCACAATCTTGCCTATCAGGGAATCTTCCCGCGGGAACAGGGGTTAGCCACACTGCTTCCTGAGGGGACCCTGCAACTCGTGGAATTCCAGGGGAAGGTAAACCTGCTTCGTGGGGGTATCCTCCATGCTGACCTCCTCACAACCGTCTCCCCCTCTTATGCCTTGGAGATCCTGGAGCATGGAGAAGGGTTGGAGGATGCCTTGCAAAGCCGAAAGGATGCCTTGACCGGAGTATTGAACGGGGTCGACAGGACAGTGTGGAATCCCGCTCGCGATCCGCACCTGTGGGCTTCTTACTCTCCGGATGACCTTGTTGGTAAAGCGGAGAACAAGAGGCTCATCCAGGACGAGCTAGGTCTGGAGACGGACCCTCGCGCTCCCTTGGTCGGTGTCATCTCTCGCCTCGCCGAGCAGAAGGGGTTCGACCTGATCATCCCTGCGTTCGATCGAATGATGGATCTCGGAATTCAATTCGTCCTTCTTGGGACCGGCGATTCGCGCTACGAGAATTTCTTCCGTGAGGCCAGTTCACGCTACAAGGGACGGGCCGCGGCACTGATCACCTTCTCTGAACAGTGGGCTCATCGGATCGAGGCCGCCGCGGACATTTTCTTCATGCCGTCCCGCTTTGAACCCTGTGGCCTGAATCAGATGTACTCCCTGCGCTACGGCACGGTCCCAGTGGTGCGCGCTACCGGCGGACTCAAGGACACTGTGCACGGATATGATCCGCAGAGTGATGAGGGGAACGGCTTTCTGTTCACCGAGTACACCCCAAAGGCGATGCTTACCGCGTTGCAAAGGGCGATCGAGCTTTATCGTAACGATCATCAAGGATGGCATAGACTCGTGCGCCGGGGGATGAGAGAGGATCTCTCCTGGGAGGCCTCCGCAAAGGCTTACCTTGCCCTCTACGAACGTATATTGCGGGCCTCCGCTAGTTCTGACGCTTGATGATGCGGTAGCTCCTTCGCGGGGTTACTGTAGAGGTGGCGATTCTCTCCTGCGTGAGAAGGTCGATCCACTCTCCCTCGTCGGATGGCTCCAGGGGCGCTTCCTCGTCTCCAGTGTTGATTGCGACGAGGATCTCCTCCTCTCCTAATTCGCGGCGGAAGACGAGTCGGTGTTCGTGAGCCGTAACGAACTCGATCGTCCCACGGCGAAGGCAGGCCTCCTGTTGCCGGAGATGGATCAGCTGTCGAAAGGTTTCCAGCACCTCTTTGTCCCAGGCTGTCTCAGCCCATGGGAAGGCGCGACGGCAATCCGGGTCTTCTCCTCCCGCCATCCCGATCTCGTCCCCGTAGTAGACCGCTGGGGCGCCGGGGAAGGTGAACAGGAACGCAGCGGCGAGGATGAGTTTGCTATGGTCTCCCCCACAGAGCGTGAGGAAGCGCGGCTTATCGTGGCTACCAAGTAGGGTGTAGGAGTTGTAGTTTGCTTCATCGGGGTAGCTTCTCCAGATACTGCGGACAAAGCTTGCGAAACGAGCCGCATCCCAGTCTCCTTTGGCGAAGAAGCTGACGAGCCCATCCCAGAGCCGGTAGTGCATCACCCCGTCGAGCGCTTTGTGCTTGAACCAGGAGGGGGCAAGCCCCATTACTTCGCCCAGGATATATGTGTCGGGATTCTCTTCCTTGGCGACGTAGCGAACGTCTTTCACGAAGTCCGGGGGGAGGTACTCTACCGTGTCCAGCCGCCAGCCATCGATCCCGTATTCGCGGATCCAATGACGAACGGCAGAGAGTAGATACTCCCTCGTTTCAGGGTGGTCATGATTCCACTCCGGCATCGAAGAGACCCCGGCCCAGCAGGCATAGTTCGGCGTTGGATCGCGAACGACCCGGTCCCCAGAGACGGTGAACCAGTCCCAATAAAGGGAATTCGAACCGTGTGCGATCACGTCCTGAAAAAAGGGGTGTTCCTCACTGCAGTGGTTGAAGACCCCATCGAGCACGACCCGCATCTTGCGCTCATGGAGGGCGGAGATCAACTCTTGCAACGCAGTGTCTCCCCCAAAGACGGGATCGACCCGGAAGTAGTCCGTCGTGTCGTACTTATGATTCGAAGGGGCCTCGAAGATCGGGGTCAGGTAGAGGGCGTTCACCCCTAACTCCTGCAGGTAGTCAAGTTTCTTCGTGATGCCGGTGAGGTCGCCACCGAAAAAGGAGGTCCGGCTCGGACGACTGTCCCAAGGCAGAACCCCTGCGGGATCGTTTCCTGGGTTCCCGTTACAGAATCTGTCAGGGAATATTTGGTAGAAGATAGCGTCACGCACCCAGTTTGGCGTCATAATCTTTCCCGCTATTCCTTGACCGAGCCGCGAGTGAGTCCGGAGACGAGGGATTTCTGCGCAATGATAAATACGATGAGGAACGGGATGGCTGCAATGAGGGCTCCGGCGGCGAACATCCCCCACCGGTTGTCGTACCGATTGGAAATGAGTAGGTTCATGCCCACAGCCAGAGTGAACTGCGAGTTGGATCGGAGCAGAATCATCGCGATGAAGAGCTCCGAATAGGCTGTGATGAACGACAGGACAAAGATCGTGGCGAGGATTGGGCGGGCGAGTGGCAGAATAATCAGATAGAAAGCCTGGAACGGCGTCGCTCCGTCAACCTTGGCCGACTCTTCAAGTGACCGGGGGATCGTGTCGAAGTATCCTTTCATCAACCAGGTGTTGAATCCCATTGCCCCACCGAGATAGACGAGGATCAGACCAGTGTGCGTATTGAGGCCTGCCCATGGGAAGATGTCGCCCAATGAGAGGATGAGGAGGAAGATCGCCACGATGGCCAACATCTGTGGGAACATCTGGATCAATAACAGAGAAAGGAGGCCGATGCGGCGTCCCTTGAACCGGAACCGTGAAAACGCGTAGGCGCCGAGACCAGCCATGATGACGGTTAATGCTGACGTGAGCAAGGAGATCTTCAGACTGTTGAAGAGCCACCTCCCGTACTGATACCTCTCGCTCGTGAATAGCTCCCTGTAATGCGTAAACGAGGGCTTCGGCGGGATCAGCTGCTGGAGCTGCATGTTGTTGGTGGCGTTAAACGAGGCGGATGCGATCCATAAAGCGGGGAAGACAGAGAATGCACATAACAGCAAGACGATTCCGTGTCTCCATACGCTGCCAAGAAGCGTGTGTTGGCTATACATTCTTGCTCAACTCCTCAAGGGTACCGGTCATTCGGAAGTTGACCGCGCTGATCGTGGCGACGATTAGGAAGATCAGAACAGACACCGCGGCGGCGAGACCGAGTTGGTTTCCGCGCTCGCCAGCAAAAGCAAGGTTGTACGTGTACGAGATCAAGATGTCCGTTGCCCCTGCAGGTGTTGAAGCCCCGGCGATGGCCGGTCCGCCCTCTGTCAGCAGGTAGATCAACGTAAAGTTATTGAAGTTGAACGCGAACGCCCCGATGAGGAGCGGTGCAAGCGGCATCAGCAGAAGCGGGAGCGTGATTGTCCAAAATCGTTGCCACCAGGTTGCGCCGTCGACATGAGCCGCCTCGTACAGAGAACCGGGAATCGACTGCAGCGCACCGAGTGAGATTAACATCATGTACGGATACCCGAGCCAGAGGTTTACAAGGAGTACAGAGATCTTTGCCCACAGGGCATTCTGGAGCCACGGAACGCGTGCGCCCGAGCCAAAAAGCGCCAGAAAGATGTCGTTGATCACACCGAAGTGCACGTTGAGCATCCCTCGCCAGACGAGGATCGTGATGAACGCCGGAAGGGCGTACGGTATGATAGCAAGCACGCGGTAGACCGTCCGGAATCGCAAGAACGGATCATTGAGAAGGATGGCTGTAAACAGGCCGAGAGCGAAGTTCAGTAGAACAGTCAAGGTGGCGTATATGCACGTCCACAAGAACACTTTGGCGAACGGACCGGAGATCTGCGGGTTCGTGAGGAGCTTCACGAAATTACGAGGACCGATTCCCACTTTGTACCCTGGATAGATCTCCTCGCCGTCTGGCGCGGTAAAGATGCCCTCCCATGCGGTGTAGACCATTCCTGTCCGCAGATCTGTCATTGTCTCGGAGTCCGGATCGTAGAAATACTGCGGACTGCGCGTCCGAAACTTTGTAAGGCTCTCCAAGCCGATGATCGTGTCCTTGTACTGGATTCTGTAGTCCTCGATGACTGAAAGGCGTTGAACGATCTCCGGGATTGTTAGGCGGGAGTAATCGCCGAAACGATCCGGCGTTCCATCGCTGTCCTCGTCGACCAGCCGCGGGTCGCTCCACGCGATGTCCGTGGCCCTTCCATCAACGTAGAGAATGATCTGGTCGGCTCCCTCGAGAATCAGTGCTAGATCTCCGCTCGTATCAGCAAATGCTGTGTAGTTATATGCGACGGCGCTGTCGGGAGTGTATGAACGCTCTAGGAAGTGGTCGATCGCCTGGTCCTTGGAAAGCATGTGGCCGGTGCCAACGTTTGTGAACGACGAGACGAAGGTATAGCCGATCGGGTACACGACCATGACGGCAAGGAAGAGCAAACCAGGGATCAACCAGCGAATCGGATAGCGTTTCTCTGACAGGAAAATGTAGCAGATCAGTCCGGAACCGATCAGTGGCATGACGGCCGGGACATATAAGCCCTTGCCAATCAAGAACACAAACACGTACACGGAAAGTGCACACAGGATCCCGAGGAAGAGGATTTTCAGACCGTGCTTCGCTGTGTATCCCCAGATCATGATAGAAGAAGTGGAACCGCCCAAGGGCGGTCCCACGATTTGATTCTATTCACAGCCGAGTAGGGCACGGATCTCATCCGCAGCTTCCTGCATCGCTGTTGCCGGATCCTGTTCCTGGTTCACAATGAGCTCAAGAGCTCCGATCCAGGCGTCCCAAACCGAAGCCATCTCGGCAATTTTGGGCATCGGGACGGCCGTTGCAGCTGCTGCGGCGAATCCCTGTATGTCCGCGTTGCCTCCCAAGAACGCAAGCGCAGGCAGGTATGCCGGCGGTCGGTCGCCTTCGATGTACAGACCGAGCATGACGTCGGTTGAGATCAGGAAGTCTTTGATAAACAGGTTGGCGAGAACCTTGTTCTCGCTGAACGAGCTGATCATGAATCCCTGGACACCGACAAACACACCTGGAGCGTTTCCGTTAATTGTCGGAATGGCGGATACAGCATAGTTAATTGAGTTTGCTTTGATGTCAGACAACGTCCACGGACCACCGATCATCATGCCAAGGTTCCCGGCGTTGAATGCACCTGTGACCTCACCATAGCCGGCACCGGCGATCTCGATGCCATCTTTGACCATCTGGTCAAGGATCACTGCACCGGCGATCGACCCGGCGTTATCGAGACCGATATCGCACGGATCAAGCACTCCATCTGCGTCCTTACCGAAGACATATCCACCGCCAGCCGTGTACAGGGCGAATGTGTGGTATGGATCGGGCTGTTGTATCAAGAAGCCGTACTCACCGGCCTCAAGGTCGGTCAATCCCTTGGCTACGGTCAGCAGTTCCTCGAAGGCTCTATTCATGTTAGATGTTGGCATTGATGGATCAACAGGAACCTAGTGCAGTTAGGAACCAAGCTTGAGGGGTTAGCGCGTTAGCATTGCCATCTAGCCAACGATACCATCCGAGGTAGTTAGGTAGATACTTTGT
>JAUWNQ010000157.1 GCA_030612565.1 Candidatus Bipolaricaulota bacterium
CGAACCGAGCTCCAGGGCGCCGGCCGCGCACGTGTAATGGAAACTGTACCCGATCCGCATCGGCCACCTCCACCTCTCTATCCTCCGTGATTTGGGATTCACCGGATCCAATCCGATCCTCGATCGATAGATCGAGGGAGATTTCCAACGACGGGATCTTCGTTTGACCGAGAGCGACCGGGACCTCGAACGAGAGAGGGCTGTCCACCCGTCCCTCTCCCAACGTAAGTTCATCCCCTTGAAAACGCGCGACAAAACCAGGAAGATCAAGCTTCCCGTGCGTGCGCTGCGAGGCTACAAGGCCTAATAGAGCATCGATATGCACCTTCTCGATCCCCTGCAAATCCCCACGAAGGCGTGCGATCCCCCGCCGTAGGAGAAGCGCTTGCACCCCCTTGGAAAGTCGGGAAAGGCGCCCCCTCTGAATGACTATCCGATCCTCCGCTTGTACGGTGAGAACTTCCTCCCACAGGGGAGCGAGGAGGTCGTCGAGCGCAGATTCTTCTTCCATAAGGAGATCCGCCGTCCGCTGCAGCGCCGCCAGGACACGTGGGTTCATCTCTCTCAAGAGCGGGAGGATCTGATGGCGGATCCGGTTGCGCGAGAAGGAGAGGTCCTGATTCGTGCGGTCCTCGCGCCAGGGGAGATCGCGTGAGCGGGCGTAGCTGAGGATCTCCTCGCGGGTGACCTCGATCAACGGGCGAATCAGCGGCCGGTGCACCGAGCGGTTCACCGGCCGGATCCCCACAAGCCCGGTCGGGCCGGCTCCGCGGATAAGGTTGAAGAGTAGGGTCTCTCCTCGATCGTTCTGCGTATGCCCGAGGGCGATCTTTGTAGCACCAACCTCGTCTGCAGCCGCGCGAAGGAAATTGCGCCTGAGTAGTCGCGCTCCCTCTTCAATGCCGATCCGCTTCTCCTTGCTGAACTCGGCTCCATCGAGCTTCTTCTCAATGAGTGAAAGCTTCTCCTTCCGTGCTAAACTAGCGACAAAACGCGCATCCTCCCGTGCCTCTTCTCCTCTAAGCCCGTGGTCGAGGTGAGCGATCGTGAGCTTGAGCGTGTACTCCGCTGTCAGTCGGCAGAGAATGTCTAGGAGGACGACAGAATCTACTCCGCCGGAGACCGCGACCAGGACACGTTCTCCCTGTTCGAGCATCGCGTAGCGCTTGATGGTCTCTTTCACTCTCTCTAGCAGCATAACAAGGATTGTGGCCGTTGCTTCCTACGATGTCAACGCGGAACTGAGGGATTGAGGGATTGAATCATTGAGAGATTGAATCATTGAATGATTGGATGGCTGGGCGACCGTGCTTACTTACAGCTCTTTCACCGCTGTCCACTACGCTGTCGTTCATCTTCTCAATCATTCAATGATTCAATCGCTAAATCACTCAATTCAAATATAAGCTTGGTCGTCGGTCGGCAATGAGATCGTTGTACTGGTTGAGCGTCTTGTCGCGTGCCTTTGCAGGGTCGATCTCAACGATCTTCGTCTCCTCTTGATCCGGCGAGAGGCGGGCGAGGATCTCCCCACGCGGTGAGATGATCTGACTCTCGCCGGTGAAATGCAGGGTCTGCGCCGCGCGGGCCTCGACTCCAACCCGGTTGGCCGTAGCGGTAAAGAGACCGTTCTCCAGGGCGCGCACCCGCATCGTCAACTGTGCGTAGATCGGCATCACCAGGTTGGCCGGATGGGCGATGATCTCCGCCCCGCGTAGGGCAAGCGTCCGCGCCGCCTCGGGGAAGAGATGGTCGAAGCAGATCATCAATCCCACCTTGGCAATGCCAATATCGATCACGGGAAAAGATCTGTCGCCCGGGGTGAACCAGAGCTTCTCCTCGAAGAAGAGGTGGATCTTGCGGTAGCTCTTAAGAAGGCCGGAGGGGCCCACGAGGACCGCGGTGTTGTAGAGGGACTCACCGGCGATCTCCGGAATTCCGGTAACGATATGACAGCGTCTCGCCTGTGCTATATCGATCAACGCTTGCGTCGTCTTACCGTTGGGAATCTGTTCGGCGAGCCGTTCGAGTTCTTTGTGCGAGACGAACTGATACCCGGTCGCGAAGAGCTCCGGGAGCACCCACAGGTCGGCCTTCCCCTCTCCCATGAGTTCCTCCACGCGGTGGAGGTTCTCCTCCACCTTGCCGAAGGTCGGATTTGACTGGACGATTCCGATACGCATGATGCTAATAGTAGTTTGTAAGACCGAAAAGAGCGAGGTGGGCTGTCGATGATTCGAGATTGGGCAAAGCGAGTCTTCATCCTTGCAAACCTTGTCGGGTACTGGGGAATCCTCCCTTGGCTCCTGATTCTCGCCGCAGATCGAGTGGACCGAGCGCTCGGCCTTCCGCGGATTCCGGCTACTGTGACAATCGGCCTAGGAGTGCTCTTTCTCACAGCCGGGCTTCTCTTTTCCCTCTGGACGGTGGTGACGCTCTACATGCGAGGCGGAGGTCTGCCGATCGCCCTCCTTCCTCCTCACCGGCTCGTGCGCGAAGGGCCTTACGCCTTATCTCGCCATCCACTATACCTCGCATTCACCATATACCTTGTGGGATGGGGTGCGCTCGCCTGTTCAACCGGTTTCTTCGCGGTCGTTCTTCCTGGATTTACCCTCCTGTGGATAGCCTACTCCTTGGGCCACGAGGAGCCGGTCCTCACCCGACGCTTCAGGGAGGATTACCGCGCTTACAAGGAAGAGACGCCCTTCTTCCTCCGTCTGCAGCGAGGCTACCCAGGCCCGGGCGTGCTCTTTACGCT
>JAUWNQ010000004.1 GCA_030612565.1 Candidatus Bipolaricaulota bacterium
GTCTTCAATCGCCAATCCCGCGCTAGGTCAAGGTCCTCGTCGCACAGCCGGTCGAGATCGGCTGGGATCTCGACGAGGATGACCTTTCCCCTTGGTGCTTCCTCGTAGCTTGCGAGTCGGCGGATTCCGTTCTTCACGAGCTTGGTCTTCGTGACCACTTCCATCTTATCCAGTCCGAGGTGAAAGTGATGCGGGAGTCGCCTGCGGTTAATGACTTCGCTCACGCGTGGGGAATCGAGCCACCATTCGACGATCAAACGATCTGATGCGAGGCCATGCATGGCGAGGCTACGAGTAGCAAGGCCATGCATGGCGAGGCTACGAGTAGCAAGGCTACGAGTAGCGATGCCACGGTGGTCAGGGGCGGTCGCTTCGCCGTACATGTTCCGTTTGTAGGAGGCCGCGATCGCCGCGAGCTTGTTGAACGCAAGGTGAGGGGACCTGCTTTCCAGCGGGTCGATCGCCCACGTGACGAGTGCAATCCCTTGCCTCTTACCCTCCATCCGTTCCCGCAACCGCAGGTGGTGGCCGATTCCCTGGTTTTGCAGTTCCTCTCTGACGCCATGGAAGAGGGTGAACCAAGACCTACACCCTTGGCTCTCTCCGACAAGGTCGATCAGCGCTCCGGCGAGGGTGGAATCTTCGGCCGCGTTCTCCCGCGCTCCGATGATCAGTCCCCCGCTTCGCTCGATGTCGATCATGATGGAGGTGGGGATTAGCACGGTCCCGGTGATCTCCTGCTGGATCGCTTCACAGGTGGAGAAGGCGTGCGGATCTTGCAGCCGCTCAGTAATCATAGTCATCGGCTTGGTCGGCGTGTGTGGCGCGTTTGTCCGCGTACATCCTTTGGTCCGCCTCTTCCAGGATCTCCTCCAACGTGCGTGGGTCGTGCGGAAGGCGCGTGCAGGTTCCGATGCTCAGGCCGATCGAGAGACCATTTAGCGGTAGTTTCCGGGAGAGGCGCTCGATCGCCTCCTTCAGCCGGGTGTCGACACGCTCGGAGTCCCCGTTCGTCTCCGGCATGAGGATAAGGAACTCGTCCCCCCCGTAGCGGATCACCCGATCGGAGGTGCGCACACTCTCTTCGATGATTCTGGCGACCGCGCACAGGATCTCGTCCCCTTTCAGGTGTCCGAGGTGGTTGTTGACGGCGCGGAACCCATCGATATCGATCATCATCAGGGAGACAGGGTGATCGTATCGATCGGCGCGCTCGATCTCGAAAAGGATCACCTCGTTGAAGTAGTGCCTGTTGTAGAGCTGGGTCAGCGGGTCGCGCACCGCTTGCTGCCGCAGCTCCTCCTGAGCGGTCAGGTTGGCGATCGCGATCGCGCCCTCGGCAGCGATCGCCTCCAGGAACCTCCGGTCCTCCTCATCGAAGAATTTCACCTGCTCGCTCTCAACGTTCAGCACCCCGAGTAGTTGTCCGGAGATCGTTATTGGCACGGCCAGTTCGGAGCGTGTCCCCGGAAAGACCTCTGCATAGCGTGGATCGCCTTGAATATCGTCCACGAGGGCGTAGCACCGGTGATGGGCGACCCAGCCGATGATCCCCTCATCGAGACCGAACCGGTCTCCTGTGGTAGGGCCCGTCTCAGGATTCGGGTTGTTACTCCCACGTATCACCAGTTCGTCCTCCCTGTGGAAGAGGATGGCAACGTGCTGTCGGTCGAAGTACTTGGTGAGGAAAGAGATGAGGTCCGCGGTCAGTTGGTCGAGGGTGAGGGCCTCGGTCAGCTTCTGTCCGAGGAAGTTGATCTGAGCGAGTGCCTCCCTCCGGTTGAGGTTGGAGGTCGCCACCGAGAGCTGGTTCGCTAACGAGGTGATGATCTCCAAATCCTGCTTACCGAACGCCCCCAGTTTTCTGCTCTCTGCGCTGATCGAGCCCAGCGTCCCCTTCCTCCCGAGGATAGGGACATCGACTTCAGAACGGGTCAGTGTAATCCATCTCTTGTACCGACCGTCTTTTCGCACATCGGGAACGATGGTCGGTTCCTGGTGCTCGATGACCCACCTTGCCAGGCCGTCTCCGGAGAGGGGCATGCGGATCCCCCTCTCTGGAACCTCTTGCTCGTTGACACTCTCCTGTGCGGCGATCCCTTCGAGAGAGAGGTCGGCACCATCCTTAAGCCATATGGCGCATAGATCATAGTTCATGTCCCGTTGCAGACGCTCCGCCGCGAGTGAGCAGAGGGAACCGATCTCCTGCACTTGGGAGAGCTGGCGGCTGAACTTGAAGAGGCCGTGCAACCGCTCCTTCTGCTTGCGCAGCTCGTTGAGCTTGTAGGTGCGTTCCACGGCTAAAGCAGCAAAGTTGGCGAGGGCGGCTACCGATATGATTGATTCCAGCGTGGGAGCGGCACGATCGACGGGGTCATCAACGGAGAGATGGCCGATGATCCCGGATTCCCCTCGCAGAGGGAGGAAGAGGAAGTCATCGACATGCCACCCCTCGACCGTTGTCGTCCCAGGAAGTCCGAGATCAGGACTCCACGGAACCTGGTCGTGTGGGATGTAGTAGGCGGGCCCGAGGCGGAATCGATCGGCGAAGGCGAGCTTCCTCTCTTCCGGCGTCAATCCTTTCTTAGAGCGGAGGGTTTCCACCTCCGCGGGGGAGAGGCCGGAGGAGAGGATCTTGTGGATCGCTCCCTGGAATGGATCGGCGACTGAGAGGTCGTAGAGCGAGACGACCGCACGGCGGAACCCACTCTGTTCGGTGATCGCATCGAGGACAGACTGCAGGATATCGTCGATCCTCCCCGCGGAGAGGATCGACTCGCCGCGCTTCGCCACGGTTCTCTGCAACTCCGCGAGCCTCCTTTCGCTCGTCACGTCGCGAAGCGTTCCTTCGATGAGCGGTCCGTCCGGTGTTTCGATGAGGCGAGACTCTACCCGAGCGAGGCTCATCTCCCCGTACTTCTTGTAGAAGGTGTAGAGAGCGCTTTTAGTATCTGCGCAGATTGCGCCTTCCATCCGCTTTCGCAAGTGGTCCGTGAACCGTTCCCTGTCCCCACGGGCGACGAACTTATGTGGGGGATGACCGATCAGATCCTCCTTGCGATACCCACCTATATTGAGAAGATAATCATTAACGAACGAGAGGGTTCCGCTCGCAAGCTCGATCTCGAAGACGCCGATCGGGGCCCTCATCACCAGCCGTTCGTAGCGGGCCCGCCCCTCTTCCAGGGATTGGAGAGCACGACGATGATCGAGCGATCGATCGAGGATCTCACGCAGCTGGTTCACCGCGATCGGTCTTCCGAGGCAGTAGTCGGCCCCTTGGTGCAGTGCAAGCGTTTCGGCCTTGTTGCACCCCGTATCCGTAATGACGATGATCCCAGCCTGCGGTGATCCCTGGCGCACCCCGGGAATTAGTTCTCCCTTTTCGAGGTCGCTCTCGACGATGGAGAGGATGATGGCGTCGAAGGGGTGCTGCGCAAGGGCATCAAGGGCCGCTTTGCAGTCACTCGCCTCAACGGGGTCATGACCGAAGCTACGGACGCTCTCCGAAAGGGTGTAACGCGCCTCGGGATCGGCGTCGATTATGAGAATCCGCCCCGCTCTTTCGCGTTTCATCCTATCCCGGGATTCCCTCCCCGGTGAACCGTTCGATATCCTGTGCGTTCTTGGTCCACCCTTTCCGTACATGGACCATAAGTTCGAGGAAGACGTGCGTCCCAAAAAGGGATTCGATCTTCGTTCGGGAACCGGCTCCGATCTGCTTGATCATACTCCCTCTTTTGCCAATTATTATACCCTTCTGCGATTCGCTGTCCACGATGATTTCGGCTTTGATCTCCAGGAGACCGTCCTCCCGTTCGTGCAGCCACTTGATCCAGACCGCGGTTGCGTATGGAACCTCTTGGAAGGTCGACTGGAAGACGTTCTCGCGGATCATCTCGCTGATCATGAACTCATCGGAGCGATCGATCTTCACCTCGGGAGGGAAGATGGGGCTCTTCGCAGGAAGGTAGGAAATGACTGTACGTAGGACATCATCGAGGTTCTTCTTAGTGCGAGCGGAGATTGGGATTAACTCCGAGAACCTTTCCGTTGCATTGTAAGCGAGGAGTGTCTCTTCGAGAGCGTTCCCGCGGGCGAGATCGACCTTGTTCACGAGGAGGATGATTGGTCGGTCCTCCTCCTCCAGGCGTTCGAGCAGGGTGCGATCGTAGCCGCTCACCTTACCCCACGGCTCGACCATGTACAAGAGAAGGTCGATGCCGCGCAGGGCGCGGAACGCCTCGCGGAGGATGTGCCGGCTGAGCAGATTGCGCGGACGGTGGAGCCCTGGGGTATCGATAAACACGATCTGCGCGGCATCGTTCGTGTAGATGCAGCGCACGCGGTTGCGCGTTGCCTGCGGTTTAGAGGATGTGATGAGGAGGTCCTCCCCCATCACCGCGTTCAGGAACGTCGACTTCCCGACGTTGGTCTGTCCGAGTACGCCGACGAACCCCGCTCTAAAGGATCCCATGGATCAATCCTCCTGTGGCGACCGCCTGTGCCAACCGCTCGATCTCCGGGGCGAGGTAGCGATCCTCTTCGAGGCGAGGGACGATCGTGCGAACCCGTTCGTGAAGCGTATAAACCTTCTCTCCCGGGCGCCCGTCCCTTTGCAGATCGATCGCCTGTGCCGCGCACAGGAGTTCGATCGCGATGATCCGCTCCAGGTTCGTGAGGATGCGCAGCGCCTTCCGCGCGGAGATGGGGGCAAGGCTGTTGTGATCCTCCTTTCCTCCTGAGGTGGGGATCGAATCGACAAGCGCGGGGTGGCAGAGGACCTTGTTCTCGCTCACGAGCGAGGCAGCGGTGTATTGGATCAGCATCAGGCCGGAGTTGATACCGCTCTCCTCAACCAGGAACAGGGGAAGACCGCGGTGAGGGCTCGTGAGGAGCTTATCGACCCGCCGTTCAGCGATGCTCCCCACCTCGGAGAGAGCCATCGCAACCATCTCCAGCGCCAGACCGAGGATCTCCCCGTGGAAGTTCCCCCCGGAGAGAACTGCCCCGTCGGTGAAGATGAGCGGGTTATCCGTAGCAGCGTTGATCTCGATCGTCACCTTCTCCTTGAGGAAGGCGAGCGCCTCGAAGGCAGGGCCGAGAACCTGCGGGATGCAGCGCAGGCTGTACGCGTCTTGTACATCGTCCGCAGCGCTGTCCACGAGAGTGCTCCCCTTGAGTAGTATACGAATCGCTCTTGCCGCCTCGATCTGTCCCGGGTGAGGGCGGCTCTGGTGGAGCCTTTTGTCGAAGGGCGCGGTGAACGCACGCAACCCCTCCAGGGAGAGGGCTGCCGCAGCGAGGGCGTTCTTCAACAGGTTCTCCCCGCGCGTGTAGACGAGGAAGGAGAGCCCGGTCATGAACTGGGTCCCGTTCAACAGGGCGAGCCCCTCCTTTGGGGCGAGGGCGAGGGGCGGACGATCGATCAATGAGAGTGCCTCATCTCCAGCGATGATCTTCCCATCGTGCTCTGCCTCTCCCTTGCCGAGGAGGACAAGGGCAAGGTGCGCGAGCGGGGCAAGGTCCCCGGAGGAGCCGACCGATCCTTGCTCGGGGATCGACGGGTGAACACGGTGGTTCAACAGATCAATCAGGTACTGAATCGTCTGGAAGCGAATCCCGGAATTCCCCTTTAAGAGAGAGTTGCTGCGAAAGAGGAGGATCGCCCGTACCGCTTCCGCGGGGATGCGCTTCCCCACTCCGACCGCGTGGGAGAGGATGATCTTCCTCTGTAGTTCCTGCAGACGGTCTCGCGGGATCGATTCGTTGCTCAATCGCCCGAAGCCTGTGTTGATCCCGTAGATCGGTCGCCCCTTTGCGACGATTTTCTCCACGATCCCTTGTGCGTGCTCGACCCGGTCGCGCGCCGCATCGCTCGCTGCGACCTCTTCGTTCTCAAAGACGACCCGTGTCGCCTGCTCTAACGTCAGCGAATGCCCATCCAGTTCGATCATTTATTCCTCTTTTCTCCTCGTCATTGGGAGGCGTTGTAAAACCCTTGACCTCTTACTATACTCGATTCTGCATGAATACTCTCATCACGAACATCGGGCAACTCGTCACCCCACGTGGCCGTGCTCCTGTGGAGGGAGAGCGGATGAACGATCTAACCGTTCACGAGAGTGTGGAGGTGAGGATCGATGGGGAGCGGATCTCACAGGTCGACACCGCCGTTGACCGAGAGAACGTGGACCTGACCATCGATGCCCATGGGGGGGTCGTCCTTCCAGGGCTTGTCGATCCGCATACGCACGTCGCCTTCGTTGGAACGCGTGAAAAGGAGTTCCTCGCGCGGTTACAGGGGCTGCCGTACACCGACGGAGGGATCCTCTCGAGTGCGCGTGCCGTCGCTGTGGCCGACGAAGAGGAGATAGTCGAGCAAGCAAGTCGCTTCCTGCGGCACATGCTTGCCTGCGGGACGACGACCGTCGAGATCAAGAGCGGATACGGCCTGAGCCTAGAGGAGGAGGTGAAGCTCCTCCTCGCCATCCGTCGGCTGAAGAAGACGATGCCGATGAGGATCGTGGCGACCTTCCTCGGGGCGCACGCGGTTCCCGCTGGGGTTCCTCGTGACGACTACATCTCGACGATCATCACCGAGATGATCCCCACGGTCAGGCGGCGGCGCCTCGCTCAATTCTGCGATGTCTTCTGTGACAAGGGTTTCTTCACCGTGGCCGAGGCTCGTACGATCCTTCGTGCCGCGAGAGGGGCAGGGCTGCGCCTGAAGCTACATGTGGACGAGCTTGCAGATACGGGCGGAGCGAAGCTCGCTGCCGAGCTCGAAGCAACCTCCGCGGATCACCTCCTAAAGGTGGGTGAGATCGGGATGCGCGAGCTGAAACGGGCAGGGGTGATCCCCGTCCTCCTCCCCGGAACCGCTTTCACCCTTGGTTCGTCCTACGCTCCCGCGCGGCGGATGATCGAGTTAGGACTCCCCGTCGCCCTGGCGAGCGCCTTCAACCCTGGGACCTGCCTCATATACTCGATGTGGACGGTCATCGGCCTTGCGGTGATGAAGATGGGATTCTCCGTGGAGGAGGCGCTCACCGCAGCGACGTTGAACGCGGCCTGCGCGCTCGATATCGGGGAGGAGGTCGGCTCGTTGGAGGAAGGGAAGCAGGCCGACCTTGTGGTGTTGGATCTCGACAACTACCACCAAATACCGTATTTCTTCGGGCATAACCCTGTTAGCGTCGTGATTCACAACGGAGAGGTCGTCTACGAATCGTGAGGATCACGCTCCACGCCTACGCCAAGCTGAACCTCTCTTTGCGCGTCATCAGGCGACGCAACGACGGTTTTCACGATCTCGATTCCCTTGTTCAGACGATCGGCCTTGCGGACACGATCACCCTGGAACGGACCACAGGGGAGATCGAGGTCGAAAACGACCTCGGGATCCCCCTCAAGGAGGACCTCGCCGCCCACGCGGCGCTCCTCCTTCTCCAGGAGAAGAGGGTAGAAGAAGGAATGAGGATCAGGGTACGGAAGAAGATACCGATGGGAGCGGGGCTGGGCGGTGGATCGAGCGATGCGGCCGCTGTCCTGTGGGGAGCCGATCGGCTGACCCCGCCCTCCCTTCCTCACGCGCGGCTCTCTCTTCTCGCCTCGCGCCTCGGCTCGGATGTACCCCTCTTTCTCGCTGGTGGGCTCCTGCGCCTCAGCGGGCGTGGGGAACGGATCACCCCCCTCTCGCATCCGCGTACGGAGCACTTCGTGATCCTCGTTCCACCTGTCCACTGCGCCACCGTCGCGGTCTACGATCGGTTCGACCGGCTCGGGTCCAGCGCGAAAAGGAAGCCCTCCTATAACCTTGGAGAAAACGACCTCTACACACCCGCCCTCTCTCTCTATCCTGTGTTGATCCCCTACGCAAATGCGATCAAAGCAGTTGGCGCTGACTACTCTGGGATGAGCGGGAGTGGATCGGCTTTCTTCGCCGCGTTCGCGGACGAAATAAGGGCTCATTCCGCCCAACGCAACCTCGCGGCCGCCTTCCCCACAGCGTTCGTGCACCTGTGTGAGGCGACCGATTCCGGGTATTATCTGTGCGATGAAGCCAATACATATCGCGATTGACGGCCCTGCTGCTTCTGGAAAGACAACTATCGGACGGGCACTCGCCCGCCGGTTTGGGTATCTCTTCGTCGAGACCGGGAAGATGTATAGGGCGGTCGCCCTCGGCCTCGACCGCGGGTTCCGCCTCGATGAGATCGATGTCACCATGGATCCTGACGGGCGGACCCTGTTGAACGGAGAGGATGTGAGCGATCTCCTCCATACCCCGACGCTCGATCAAGCTTCCTCGCGAGTCGCAACGCAACCCGAGGTACGGGAGCGGCTCGTCGCGCTTCAGCGTGGTATCGCCGCCGACCGTGACGTGGTTATGGAGGGGCGAGACATCGGCACGGTCGTCCTCCCGCACGCCGCGGTGAAGCTCTTCCTGCAGGCAACCCCGGAGGAGCGGGCAAGAAGACGGACCAAGGAACGCCATGAGTCGGAGACGACAGCTACGTTGAACGAGATCATGGTCCGCGATCGAAGGGACCGCACTCGCGCCCTTTCGCCCTTGAACCCCGCAGACGATGCAATTATAATCGTTACCGATCAAAAGAGCCTCGCAGAGGTCATTTCCGAAGCAGTTGGCCTTGTTGAGGAGCAGTTGGGAGGGCGTCGATCAAGCGGTTGAAGGGATTTCTCAAAGGGGTGTTCTATACAGTGCTGGTTCTCCTCCTCGCCCCGGTGTGGGTGCTCTTTCGCCTGCGCGTCTACGGAAGGGAGAGGATCGCTCCGGACGGGCGCTACATCGCCGTTGCCCGTCACCGTAGTTACTGGGATATCATCTTACTGGTAATAGCGTTCGGCTGGCGGAACCGCATCCACTTCATCGCCCGCAAGGGATTGCTGAAGAATCCGATATTCATGCCGTTCGTTCGCCTGTTCAGCACCACGATCGGTCGAGAGAACTTCACCAAGGACGACTTTCGCCGCACGTTGCAGTCGTTCCGCAATGAGCGGATAATCGGGATCTTCCCGGAGGGGACGACCAGGAGTCGGATCGACGCAAAGGCTGGAGCGATCCGCTTTGCGTGCCTCACCGAAAAGGAACTGCTTCCGGTCAGAATCGAGGCGCGTGGCCCCTACCCGCCACGATACCCGTTCCACTTTCCGCAGGTGACTGTGTCGATCGGAAAGGCGCTCAGTATCTCGGATCTCGAGGCGGAGATTGGCCCTACGGAGGGGAGAGCGAACCGCAACCTCCTTCTCAGCAAGCGGCTGATGGAACGGATCGATGCCGTAGAATCGGGAAAGGGGGGTGGTTGAACAAACACGATATCCCGTCGCAAGAGCCTAACCCTGAGATGTAAAGGGGAGGGGAAATCCTACAACAGGTGATGAAGAATGAAAGAACTAATTAAGATGGAAGACGCTTTCTCTGAGAGCGATGTTAAGATGTACAGTCGTGGGGACACTATCACCGGAACGGTCGTTCAGGTGAACGAAAACGAGATCCTCGTCGATATCGGTTATAAGTCAGAAGGGATACTTCCAGTGAGGGAACTCTCCCCCTTCCGCGAAGCGGGGAAGGTCGAAGAAGGGGAAGAGATTGATGTCCTTGTCACTTACATCGATGAGGAGAAGGGAACGGTCTACGCTTCGGAGAAGCAGGCCGAATACGAGAAACGGATCGACTTGCTGGATGCGGCCTACCGTGAGGGAGCGGTCATAGAAGGGGAGGTCACAAGCGAGGTGAAGAACGCGGGCTACCACGTCAATCTCGATGGGATCCGCGCCTTCCTCCCGGGATCGCACCTCGGGAATGACCTTCCGAGTGCAATCGAGGAATTGAAAGGGAAGCGCGTTTCGTTCAAGATCCTCGAACTCTCCCGCCGAGACAAGAACCTTGTTGTCTCCCACAAGGCTTACCTCAAGGAAGAGAAAAAGAAACACCGCATGCATCTCTTCGAATCCCTGGAGAAGGACCAAGAGATCGAGGGGACGATTTGCAGCCTCGTCGATTTCGGCCTGTTCGTCGACATCGGCGGGTTCGAGGGGCTTGTCCACCGTTCTGAGATCGCCTGGAAGGACCTCCCGGTTCCACCAGCAAGTTACAAGGTGGGGGATAAGATCACTGTGAAAGTGGTCTCTTTCGACAAGGAGAAGGGAAAAGTCTCCCTGTCGATCAAACGCCTCCGTCCCGACCCGTGGCAAGGGATCGCCGAGCGTTACCCAGCGGGAATGCAGTGCTCAGGGACGGTGGTGAGCGTCACCGATTTCGGTGCCTTCGTCGAGCTGGAACAAGATATCGAAGGATTGATTCACGTCTCCGAACTCTCATGGGGGTACCCTGAGAACCCAAAGGATGTTGTGAGCGAGGGTGATAAGGTAGACGTGGTGATCCTCAACTGTGATGGGGAGGCCCATCGCGTCAGCCTCTCCCTGCGCCGCACCCAGCGGGACCCGTGGGAGGAGGTAGAGGCGAAGTACCCGAGTGGGCAACACGCAACCGGTACGGTCACGAAGCTCACCGACTTTGGAGCATTCGTCAAGCTGGAAGACGGTGTCGAAGGATTGGTACACGTCTCTGAGCTCGACTGGGGACACGTCACCCATCCACGTGATGTCCTCAAGGAAGGGGAGACGGTTGAGGTTAGGGTGTTGGGCACCGACCCGAAGGAACGGCGCATCAGCCTGAGTATTCGCGAGCTGAAGGCAAACCCGTGGCGTCAGTTCGTCGAGCACTTCTCCATAGATGAGATCATCGAAGGGGAGATCACGGAGATCAAGGACTTCGGCGCGTTCATGAAGATCAACGATGACGTCGATGGGTTGATCCACGTCTCCGAGATCAGCGATCAACGGATCGCGACCCCGGCCGATGTCCTCTCCGTCGGGCAGAAGGTGCAGGCGAAGATCATCGGAATCAACGAGGAGAAACGGCAGGTTCGCCTTAGCATGCGCAGCCTGTTCGGCCCACCCGAGGTTCCTTCAGAGCGGCCGCCGCGCAAGCAGCGCCCCCGAAAGAAAGAGAAGGAGCGAGTCGATCGTGCCTTCCTCGATGACGGCGGGCACGAGAGCCTGAGCATGCGCGACCTCTTGGGGGATGCTCCCCTGGACAACGGGGAATAAAACGAGCAGATAACCGATAACTGTTAGGAGGAATAGATCATGAACAAAGGCGAATTCATCGACCGACTGTCCGATTCAACGAACCTGACCAAGAAGGAAGTGCGTAAGCTTCTCGACTCGGTCCTTAACCTCGTTCAAGATACCCTACTGCAGGGTGAGGAAGTCAAGCTCGTCGGGTTCGGCAAGTTTGCCGTGCGGGCGCGCAAGGCGAGCAGCCGCATCAATCCCCAGACGAAGAAGATGATCCAAGTCCCGGCCAAGGTCGTCCCGCTGTTCAAGCCGGGGAAGGAACTAAAGCGGCAGGTGGAAAAGAACCTCAAGGTGACCGCAAAAGGTGTAGCCAAGAAGTAACCTTAAGGGTCTTCGAACAGGATGCACGCGATGGCCAGCCTCCGCGTATGCGAGAGGCTGGCCTCGATCTTTCCACGCACGTGCGAACAGCGGACGATGGGACGTCCGTCCTTCTGATTCCTCACCTCGATCGAACGGTACGGTAGAGGACGCCCGACCGCCTTGATCAACGCTTCTTTGATGGCAAACCGGGCGGCCAAACGCTCGAATCGACGATCGCCACGCGCGGAGAACGCGTAAGTGATCTCTACTCTTGTGAATAAGCGGTCGAGGAACCGCTCTCCACGCCGCTCGTAGATCGCTTTGATCCGCTCGACCTCGACAAGATCGACCCCGATCCTAGCCATGGAGAATGCAGGATCGTTCGGCGATGATGATCGACCGCAGCTCATCGACCGCAACGTCAAGTTCGTCGTTCACCACCAGGTAATCGAAGAGAGGAAGGGCTCCCATCTCCCGGGCCGCCACGATCAGCCGAGCGCGGATCTCTCTGTCGTCCTCCGTCCCACGGATTCGCAGGCGCTCTCCCAGGATAGCGAGTGAGGATGGAGCGAGGAAGACGTAGACCACTGAGAAATCGAGCAATCCCGATCCCTTCAATGCTTTTGCCCCCTCGACATCGATGTTCAGGATGACATCCTTTCCGCGGGAGAAGACCTCGCAAATCTGGGTGCGTGACGTCCCGTACTGATCCCCGAGGTAGGTGACGTGTTCGACCATCTCGCCCTCGCTGACGAGACGATCGAATTCTTGGTGCGTAATGTAGTGGTAATCCTTTCCGTTCACCTCGTTGCTGCGTCGCGGGCGGGTGGTGTAAGAGACGGAATAGGAGAGCCCGGGCAGGATTTGCATCACCCGCTCGATGACCGAGTTCTTTCCCGCTCCAGAGGGGCCGCAGACGACGAACGCGATTCCGTTGCCGACTCCCCGGCGCGCCATGACGATCGCTTCACTAGACATTCTGCACCTGTTCAATGAACTCATTGCTAGCCATCTGCATAACGCTCACG
>JAUWNQ010000057.1 GCA_030612565.1 Candidatus Bipolaricaulota bacterium
AGATATGAGCAAAAAGAAGCCAGAATAGGATGACTAAAAAAGCATATATTAACAGGTACCATAGCATTCTCGGCCAACATGGTAATTTTCAGTATACTGCTTTTATATCGATGTGTCAAAGACTGACTGACTGACACGACCTCCTGATGCAGCTCTTATCGTAGAATCACAAGCTTCTTTACCTTGCTCTCGATCCACGCGCCACCAATCTTGGCGTACATCCTATACAGGTACACGCCGTTTGCCAGGATATCCCCGTAGTCGTCGTCGGTGTGCCAATCGAGACTTGTTCCAGGAATTTTCCCGGTCTCGTAAACCAACCTGCCGGAGAGGTCGAAGATCTGGACCTTGATCGCCTCGACGAGCGCTACCATTGGTCCCTTCACCATGAACGTCGTCGTGTGAACATCGGTTATCGGGTTGGGGATGTTGGTGAATTCTAGGTCATCCTCCACCGATAATGCTCCCGGCAAGGCAGGAGGCGAAGGCGGCCTCACCAGAACCCGTAGACCAGTTCGCATTCCCGCAGGCGGAAGCGGAAACGGAGGTGGAAGCGGTCCCGCAGCCCCGCCTGTCTCCGAAAAGTTGAGCTTCAGGTTGTTCTCATACGTTAGGATCCAGTAGCCGGTCCAAGGGGTAAGGGTCTCGCCACTGGAGAGCGTCCCCGAAGTATACTTGCCACTCGTGGTGTCGTACTCCCAGATTGTGTCGTAGATCCAACCGGCGGTGACCGCATCTGCCAGGGTTGTTGTCTGCGTCCCTTTAGTGATGGTGATCGAACCGCTCGAAGTCTGTACCATCGGGCTAAACACAGCCGAGAGGCCCCATACCATACTGGCGGGAGGCGGTGGTGGGCCGGAACTTCCTCCTCTTCCCGAGCCCCACGTGACAGGATACGGCACACCGATCATTTGCCAGCCGGCTCTGCCGAGCTGAAACGCTTGGCTTCCGATAAGGACGGTCCCATCTACGCAGACCACCTTGAGCTGACTAAGGTAGAGCCAGTAGCCGTTGAGCGCCTCAACCGTGGTCAGTTGACCGCTTGTGAAGCTATCGTAGTCAGTCCCGTTGTAACTGAAGAGATAGAGTGGACTCACCTCATCAAAGACCGCTTCAGGTGACGGATCATCAGGCACTACCGGTATTGACAGAAGATTCCACCCGCGAGGCAACGTAACGCAACTGCCGGGTTGATCCTCCTCGACCGCCGTGATGTCTTTGTAGGGAATGGGATCACCCGCAATGCGATGGATGCGGATGATAGCGGTCCCGTTCTCATCATCTGCATCCTGGGCTGCGGCCAAGGTTATGTACTGATAGGTGTTCCAGTTAGTCCGATCAAACGTCAAGCTGGCGTTCCCTTTCACCGTGATGTCGCTGCCGCCGCTGATCCAGCTGATCCTTGCTCGCGTGGTCGACAGCGGTTGTGCCGAGAGCTTCACCCCTAATGGTGCGGTCTCCCCTTCAGGGATGGTCACGGTTTCCGTGCTTACCACGAAAGTTTGCCCCAGCGAAACGAGAGAGAAGAGAAACACGGAGAGCCCGCAAACAATCGCTACCCTACCAAGCCAGCGCGCGAAGTCAGGGACATAACACTTATTTCTGTGCTCCATCATCTCCTCCGACACAATTAGCCAATTCGCTGTGCAAGCAACTCGCTCGCACAGCGAGCCAGATCCCGTGCGCTGAAGCCAGACGCTCTGCATCGTGTGTAAGCCGAACAACATGGCCTCTCCGCACACTAAAGCCGACCTTAGGCATCCCCACTTGCTCCAACCTTTACTCTTCCTAACAGAACTCCTTTCTCCTGCGGGATCTCCTGGCCCTCCTCCTTAAGGGCTAAAAGATGGCTTTCGATCGCCTCGCGCGCGTTCTGAAGGGCTTCCTCTGCCGTCTCTCCCTGTGAGAAACACCCGGGCAAGGCCGGAATCTCCACCCAGTAGCCCTCTTCCTCTGCTTGATGCAAGATCACCGTGTATTCCATTCTATGCCTCTCCCCTTCTAAAGGAGCCTCAAAAACTCCTCATCTGTCAGGCCTGCCCTTTTGATTGCAGCCCTCAATAATCCCACCTTAAGCTCACCTTTGCCAGGGATTGTAACGATCCCCCCGTTCGGCATTTTGATGTTAACATGATCGCCCTTACCTTTCCGGCGCCCACCACCAGCTCGAACAAATGCTTTGACAGCGTCCTCGCCCTTAATGCCTCGCAGCCGGCGTCCGTTCATGACCACCTAATAATGAACATAAGCCTCTAGGTTGTGAACGAGGTCAAATCTTCACTACCTTTATACACCCGCCGACTCATTCTTGCTACCTCCTGTACCTCCACCCAATCCGCACAAACGCTAACTTAAGGCTATCTTCCATAGACCGCAGTTTCCGATTGTTAGTATGCGTCGTCATTCCGGCGAACCCTGGACCCCGATCCGGGGTTCGCCGGAATGACGAATGCCCCAGAACACTGTATTCTTAAATTAGCGCTTATGCATCCAATCCGGACGGCGATCTCGCAGATCACCACCCGAGTAAGGTTGTGCATACTAACCCAAAACGAATCCCGAATATCTCTACGAGAACCGCGAAGAGTGCCTTGCCTTGTAGGCGGGGAGCTTCACTGAACTCGCGAATGAAAGACTCCTGTCGTCTCCTCACCGCAGTACCACCAGCTTTGCCAGCGGCATGCTGACCCATTCGCCGTCTACCTTTACCTGTGCCTTGTAGAGGTAGACCCCGTTGGCGAGGTACTGGTCGACCGTATCTTGAGTGTGCCAGGTGATAGATGATGCTTCGGTCTCCTCTTGCCACACGAGCCGGCTGGCAAGGTCATAGACCTTAACCCGCAGGCCATCGACGCGGCAGCGGCAGATCCCCAGCACGCGGAAGATCGTCGTGTCAACATCCGTCACAGGGTTTGGCGCAGCAACGACCTTCAAGGTATCGAGTCCGGAGGAGATCACTTCTGGTGCCGGCGGAGCCGCTACAGCCCTTTCGCTGCTCGAAACCGATGAGAGACCTCGCCAAGGAGCGGAGGAGAAACGGAGCACCAGGTTATCGAGGAACGCGTGGATCCAGTAACCGCTCCATGGAGCCAACGTTGCTCCAGAGGTCACTGTGGATACAACCCAATCCTGATCGGGGTTGCTCCACGACCAAACCGTGTCGTAGATCCAGCCGTCAGCGACCGCGGAGACAAGGCTCTTAACCTCCACCACCTCGCCCCTCTCGACGCGCTCGACCGTGATCGAACCGCCAGAACCAAGTCCCCATGCCACCTCGTAGGGCACACCGATCATCTGCCCGCCGGCCGGGCCAAGCTGTAGCCTCTGGGCTCCTGCAAGTGGAGTCCCTTCGACAGCCACCCACGTACCTTCCAGTAGCCAGAGCCAGTAGCCGGCCAATGGACTCACCTCGGTCAGTAGACCGTTTACGGTCGTCTTCCAGGTGCTCGTTTCGGAATCCCAGTACTGCAGTTTGAGATCTCCGGTCACCTCGTCGAAGACCTTCGCAGGATCGGGATCATCAGGTTCCAAACCGAGTGAAATCATGCTCCACCCAGCATCAAACCACGCCCACTCCTGGGTGTTGTAAGTGGGGAATCGATCGTCCTCTGCGACTTCTATGTCTTTGTCGGCGATGACATCCCCTGTGGTACGATGAATGCGAATGATGGCCGTTCCGTTTATGGTGTCCTCATCCTCCGCCGCGGCCAGGGTCACCATTTGGTAGGTGTTCCAATCCTCCGTGGTGAACGTCAGGCTGGCACCGTCGGTCACCTCTATATCGCTATCCCCGCTCGCACGGCGCACCGTCGCCTTGATTATTCCCGATGGCTTGGCCGAGAGTTTCACCTGGAACGTCGCCGTGCCTGCCTCAAGGACCCTCACGGTCTCCACATCGGTGACGAACTTCAGGAGGTGCTCGCTGGCAAAGCCACTGTCCGGACCGGAGAAGTCGCTGCAGCCAATGTCGTTACATGCCTTCACTTCGTACCAATAGGTGTCGCCAGGTGTTACGTCGTAGTCATCGTAGGATGTAGATCCGGTCTCCTCGATCTTGGAGTAGGTGCCGGCTTGGGATGTGGCGCGGTAGAGTTCGTACCGGGTCACGTCGTTCACTGCGTTCCAGGTGATCCGCACCTTGTTCGAGTAGATTCCATCGGTGGCATCGACACCTGCCGGCGCACCTGGAAGCAGACCGATCTTCACCGTCTTGGTGTAGGACCACTCGCTCAGTATCGAGGTATCCACCGAACAGCGGGCTTGCACCCGCACGTGATAGACGCCGTGGGTCGAGTAAGCATGGGAAGCGGTGGTAGAGGCGTTCCAATCGGAGCGAGTTCCATCATCCCAATCGAACGAGTACTGCACCGTGTGCCCCAGGGGGCCGAGGGTGCAGGTAGCCCCAGACGTGGAAAAGGCGAGCGTCTGATCGACCTCTCCGGTGGCGGGACCGGTTGGCATGCCTGGCGTGCTTACGGTGTGCGCCTGAGCGTATCCGCTGTCCACGTTGGAAAAGCCGCTGCACCCGCAGGCGTTGCACGCCTTAACCTTGTACCAGTAGGTCTGGCCGGGCGTTACGTCGTAGTTATCGTAGGAGGAAGTGACAGGCTCCTTGATATTGTAGTAATCTCCATACTGCGAGTTGGCACGGTACACTTCATAGTGATCCGTACCGGGAACCGCGTTCCAGGTGATTCTCACCATCTCTGTGTGAGCACCGTCTGTGGCGCTGAGCCCGGCGGGAGGAGGAGAAGGAGCACACCCGACATCCAGTTCGATGGTCACGTAGTGGTAGATTAAAACATTGTTTGGGTGATGGGCAGTAATGGTTACCGTACCGGTGTAGTGGTTGGAAGGGAGCCCTGTTCGGTCTACGGTAACCGTGATCGGTTCGTGCTCTCCTCGACTGGTACCAGAGACCGGATTCACCGCAATCCAACCACGGTTATCCCCCACCGTAAAGACCAGCGTCCCCCCCCCCCACTTCCCCACCTC
>JAUWNQ010000062.1 GCA_030612565.1 Candidatus Bipolaricaulota bacterium
CCTTCTCTCCGCGGGGGGTCGCCTCTTCTTCTTCATCGACTACGTGCCGGTGGAGGAGGGGACCGAGGCGATGATCCTCACCGACAGCCAGCGGGAACGGGAGGCAGAGGTGATCTTGTCACTGCGGGAGAAATATTCCGCCCTGTTCGTCGCCTTCCCCGGCGGAGAAGAGGAATTCGGTGGATGCCTCGCAGCCGGTCGCGGGTTCGTTCATGTCAGCCCGGAGGGACGCCTGGAGCCCTGCCCGTTCTCTCCATTCTCCGACGCGAGTTTGAAAGAGATGTCCCTCAAGGAGGCCTTGCAATCGAAGCTCCTTCGCACCATCCGCGAGAACAGCGATCAGTTGGACGAAAGCAAAGGCGGATGCGCCCTGTGGGAGAAGCGGGACTGGGTAGCTTCTCTACTCCAGTGAAAGATTCTGCGTGAGAAGCCTCCTGTAATCCCATTACGCTAGACCGAGGGGGCCACCAATCTTATAGCTCTTGAGTACGGCATTCATGGCAAGAAGACCGCTGCGGCAGAGGTCCTTCTGTACGAGCCAGGTCCCGTCTCCCTCCGATGTACTTGACTTATGACTTTCTCGATGGAATGATTAATCTATCCGAGCAAGTCAGAAACGAATAGATGGATAAAGGTCACAAGTCAAGATCCAACCCCTTATAAAAAGGGACATCGGAAACACCGATGCAATCATGTACACCATCGACGTAAAATAGCGTGCCTCCTCACAGGAAGAAGCTTGCATAGCCGTCGCTTCATAGCCGGGCGAGGTGGGGAAGCTCATGGGGAGTGTTCAGGTTGATGAACGAAGAGAGATCGGGATCAACTGCTTGCACTTCCTCCTCAGGTACGGTACGAAGGCGAAGATACTCGTAGATCATCGTCACTTTGAGCTCGTTACGCTCTAGAGCAGTCGCAATGACTGGGATAGCACTCTTCCGATAGACCGCACAGAGAGGCTCGAAATATCCGCGCACAATGGGAACGACCACGTCAGCATCGGAAGCACGCGAGAGAAGATCTTCAACGAGTCTCGATCGCACGAACGGCATATCACAGGCGAGGACGAAGCATAGGTCGGTCTGAGCCGCTGCAAGGCCGCTGTAGATCCCGACGAGCGGGCTTCGCACCGGATGGAGATCCTCCACCGTACGGAGCCCTGGTGATTCATGAGAGAGCCCCCGACCGACGAGGAGTGTCTCGGCAAAGATGGGGGAGAGGCGCGCATGTAGGTGATCGATAACTGTGCCGCTTGAGGTTGAAAGAAGGTGCTTTGGCTGCCCCATCCGCCTTGACTCGCCACCGGCAAGGAGGATCAAGGTCGCTTTCTCTCTCATCTCTGTTCAACCCTCCACGAATTGGCGTAGATATTCAAGCGTTCCCCACGGACGAACCCGCAGAGACAAACTCCGAGTCGTTCGGCAAGTTCCACCGCTTGTAGCGTTGGAGCAGAAACGCCAGCAATGATCGGAATCCCACATCGGGCAACCTTCTCCACCATCCCCTTTGAGACTCGCGAGGAGAGGAGGATAAACGTTTTGGAGAAGTCGATCCCACGAAGAAGTCCATCCCCAACCGCCTTCTCCAGGGCGCAGGTCCGGCTGATATCCTCGAAGAGGCGCTTGATTCCTGTGGAATTACCGAGCGCTGCGGCGTGCGTTCCCCCTGTCTCTCGAAAGACTACCGCCCGATCGCCACACTTCCTTCCCACCGCAATGAGCGATTCAAGCGGCAAGGTGAATGAGCTATCGATCGGGATCACAGGGCCTGGCACATTAGCGCGCACCTCGACGGATAACCGCTCTCCCTGTACTTTAAGGGAAAGAACATCACTTGCTGTGTGAATGATCCCCCGCGATAAGAGGGCCCCGTATGCCAGTTCACGGGAGTTTCCCGGCGAACAGGAGGCTGCGAGAATGGGCTCTCCATTCGCTGCAAGAACGAAATCCTCCTCCACGGCGAGAAGGTCTTCGACTTCCTCGATCTTCCCGCCAGAAAACCGCTAAATCCGGCTGGTTCCTGTCATTTTCATTTGAGTAAGAAAGGTGCCGGTCGGGAGAACCCCCACGACCGGCGGTGAGGATCAGTTGCTATGCGTTCTTCCCCTTGCGGACGTAAACCGCCCAGT
Source organism: Candidatus Bipolaricaulota bacterium (assembly GCA_030612565.1). The sequence continues at coordinate 2,129 of JAUWNQ010000062.1, forward strand.
ACAGGGTTGCAACAAAGAACGCCCCTCCGACGATGTTTCCCAACGTCACTGGGATCAGGTTCATTACCAGTCCTCCAATTGTGAGCTGGGAAAGCTTATCGACAAGACCGGCCGCGGTGACGACAGCAGCTTGCCCCTTCAGGGCGAGGCCCATCGGGGTGAAGAACATGTTCGCCACACTGTGCTCGAACCCGCTGGAGACAAAGGCCATGATCGGGAAGAAGATCGCCCAGATCTTTCCCACTACCGTGCGGGCGGAGACGGCCATCCACACCGCCAGGCAGACGAGCCAGTTACAGAGTATGCCGCGGGCGAAGGCTTGCAGGAAGGTGAGGTTCACCTTGGCGTTGGCGATCGATAGGGCCTTGGCTCCAACGAGATCCCCATTCGTCTTCCATAGTCCACTCCAGTACATGAGCAGGACAAGGAGGAGCGAACCTGCGAAGTTGGCAAAATAGACGATCGTCCAATTCCGCAGCAGTCCGCTGGTTTTTGCCTTCCCTCCGAGGACGGAGAGGGCGATCAGGTTGTTTCCGGTGAATAGCTCCGCCCCAGCGATCACGACGAGCATCAGGCCTACGCTGAACACAGCTCCTCCGATCAGCTTTGCCATCCCCACTCCGAGGAAGCCTGCCATGTCATGGGTGACCATGATCGCCAGCTGTGCGCCGAAGCCGATGTACACACCGGCAAAGATGCCGAGGATCGTCAGACGCAAGGCACCTGCCTTCGTCTTGGCGACACCTACTGTCTCCGTCAACACTTCGGCGATCGCCGCCGGGGTCTTGCAAGTAACATCCATCGATACTACCTCCTTACAGGTTTCTTGTTGTTAAGGTTTTTCGATCTGACAGGCCGCAACCTTGAGCTCCGGGATCTTCGCCTTCGGATCCAGTGCGTCGTTGGTCAGCCTGTTCGCCGCTGCTTCGGCGAAGTGGAACGGTACGAAGACCGATCCCTCCGCAACCCGCTCCGTCATTTTCACCTTGGTTTCGATCTCGCCCCGGCGAGTGCGGACCTTGACCCGACCTTCATCCTCAAGACCAAGACGTGCCGCATCGTTGGGGTGAATCTCCGCGTACCCCTCGTTGACGAAGGCATTCAGTGCTTCTGCCCGTCGGCTCATCGTTCCGGTATGATAGTGGAACAGAATCCGTCCGGTGGAGAGGATGAACGGATACTCCTTATCAGGGAGTTCTGCCGGTGGGATGAAGTCGACCGGGTGGAATTTTCCAAGCCCGCGGCTGAACTTACCTTTATGCAAGTATACCGTCCCTGTGTGATCGTCACTCGGACATGGCCACTGCAGTCCATCTGGGACCAGGCGTGCATGGTGGATCCCGCCGTAGATCGGGGTAAGTCTTGCGATCTCATCCATGATCTGCGTGGCGTTCTCGTAGTGCATGGAATAGCCAAACCCCTCCGCGAGCTTGCAGATAATCTCCCAGTCGGGAAGAGCCTCACCAGGAGCGTTAATGACCTTGCGTAGCAACAGTACGCGCCGCTCGGTATTAGTAAACGTCCCCTCCTTTTCAGCGAACGAGGCTGCCGGGAGGACGACGTCGGCGAGCCTCGCCGTCTCACTCAGGAAGATGTCGCTCACCACGAGGAAGTCGAGGTTCTTCAGTGCCTCCTCTACGTGGTTCAGGTTCGGGTCGGAGACCATCGGGTTTTCGCCCATGATGACGAGCCCCTTCACCCTCCCCTCCGCCGCCGCGTTCATGATCTCAACGACGGTGAGGCCGGCCTTTGGCGAGAGCTTGGCCCCCCACGCCTGTTCGAACTTCTCCTGCACGGCGGGATCGGCCACCTTCTGATAACCGGAGTAGACATTCGGGAGAGCCCCCAGGTCGCAGGCCCCTTGCACGTTGTTCTGCCCACGCAGCGGGTTCACCCCAGTGGACGGCTTGCCCATATTGCCAGTGAGCATGGCGAGGTTAGCTGTGGAGAGAACGTTATCGGTTCCAGTGGTATGCTGCGTGATCCCCATCGAGTAGACGAGCGAAGAGGTCTCCGCCGTGGCGTAGATCCGCGCCGCCTCTCTCAGCTTCTCCGCTGGGATTGTGGTGATCTCCTCCACCTTCTCCGGCGTGTACTGTTCGACGATCTTCTTCAACTCGTCGAACCCCTCGGTCCGCTCCTTAATGAACGCCTCGTCCGCCAAGCCTTCGCTCAGGATGACGTTCATCATCCCATTCATCCACGCAACGTCCGTCCCGTTCTTCTGACGCAGCCATACGGCGGCGTACTTGACGAGATCGATCCTCCGCGGATCGACGACGATCAATTTCGCCCCGTTATAGCGCACTGCCCGTTTGATCAGTGAGGCGATCACCGGGTGGGTCTCCGTGGTGTTGGAACCGGTGACGAGGATGCACTTGGCATACTCGAGCTCGGCGATGGAATTGGTCATCGCGCCGGAGCCAAAGGCGGCTGCTAATCCAGCCACGGTTGATGCATGACAGAGGCGAGCGCAGTGGTCGACGTTGTTCGTCCCTACAGCAGCGCGCATGAACTTCTGGAAGAGGTAGTTCTCCTCGTTGGTGCACTTGGCTGAGGCCAACCCA
>JAUWNQ010000074.1 GCA_030612565.1 Candidatus Bipolaricaulota bacterium
ACGAGAACCGGATGGCGGGGGGTTCCCCCGTAGGCCGCATGGAGTTCGCTTTCGAAGCGGTCGAGGAGCGCGCTTCGGTTCCCTGGTGCCTCGTCGCCGACATCGTCGGCAGTGCGGCAGAAGGCATAAAGGACGTTTACGTGGGGGCGCATCCGTCGTGGGAGGAGCCACGACACAAGGGTAAAGTTCTCGTAGTGGGTACGGGCAAGCCGGGTGCAGAGCGCGACCGATTCCGCCAGAGAAGGGGGGCTCTCGGGGAGGTCGATCAACGCGGCGAGGTGCTCCCCTACCATCCCTGCACTTGCACGATGACCTCGCGCTCACGCGGTCGATCGAGCTCGATCAGGAAGATTCGCTGCCATCGCCCCAACAGGGGCACTCCCTCTGCAATGGGGATCGTCTCGCTCGTCTTTAGGAGGAGGTGCTGGCAGTGAGCGTGCCCGTTCGGACACTCGTCCTCGGTCATGTTCGCCGTGCGGATGACGAAGTCGTTGTGCTTGTAGTCCTCCTCGCGGGGGGCGATCCTCTCCAAGAAGTAGGTCATGTCCTGGAGGAGGAGCGGCTCATCCTCGTTGATCTCGATCGCTGCCGTGGTGTGACGGGAGAAGATCAGGACCGTCCCCGCCTGGATCGCGGAGCGCTCCACGATCTCCTTCACCGCGTCGGTGATATCGATGAATTCCGGCGCTCTTTCCGCCGTCCTCGATATGGTCTCCCGATGGAGCCTGACCAGCGGTCTCTCTACGGTTTTTGTGTTCGTATTCATGATTTGTTTGGAGATTTCAGTGATCTCCGTCACCCCCCTTTTCTCATCTTTTCTCTATCGTATGATTGGAGTTGCAATACGACCTTCTCGATCACCTCATCCGGGGTCGAGGCACCGGCCGTCACCCCGATCCGTTGATCGTCCGTGAGCAGCGCCCGATCGATCTCCTTCGCCGATTCGATGTGGTAGGTGGAGACCCCGGTCGCCCGCCCGACCTCGACGAGCTTGCGCGTGTTGGCCGAGGAGCGGTTCCCCACCACGAGGAGTGCGTCGACCTCTCTCGCGAGCTCCTGTGCCGCCTGATAGCGCCTACCGGTCTCCGGGCAAGTGGTGTCGATGATTCGGATCTCCGGTACTTTCCCGGTGAAGTTCTTGGCGATTTGTTGCGCAAACTCGGCGAAGAGACATGGATTCTTCGTTGTCTGTGCAATGATGGCGATTCCCTTAATCTCTGAAGGGACACTGATCTCCGGCGTCTGTGTGGCCATACCTTGGTCGGCAGTCCAGGAGAGGATTCCCTTGACCTCGGGGTGCTCCGCCTCCCCGTAGAGGACGATGAAGAAACCCTCTTTGACAAGTCTGGCTGCCGTCTCCTGAGCGCGTCGGACGATGGGACAGGTGGTATCGACCAGACGCAGGCCGCGCTCGCGGATCTCTGCGTAGGTCTCCTCCCCGGCCCCATGAGCGGTGATCGCCACAGTCCCGCCAGAAGGAGCCTCGTTGAGGCTCTTCACCAACTTCGCTCCTTGGGCCGCGAGAGACTCGACCACGTGAGTGTTGTGGACGATCGCACCCAAGGTATACAAAGGACCGTTCTCTGCCAGCTCGGTCTCGATCATCGTCACGGCACGGCGAACACCGAAGCAGAACCCGAGGACGCTCGCCTTTACGATCTTCACGAGGACTCCATACGTAATTGATTGAGCGATTTAGTGATTGGGTGATTGAGTGATTTAACACCGCGATCTCCCGATCTATCAATCATCCGATCATTCAATTTCTCCTCCTTCTCTCCGCGTCTTGCTTTGCTGTAGCGCCCAAGGGCCATCAGTGGAAAGACATCCCGATACAGGTGGTAGTTGATCATGAAGTCGAGAGGGAACCCTGTCCCGGTGAAATACGGCTCGTCCCAGCCACCGTCTTCCTGTTGTGTACGAACAAGGTATTCAATCCCTTCTATTGTGGCCTGGTGATCGACCTCACCCGCTGCGAGGAGCCCGAGCAGGGCCCACGCCGTCTGAGAGGCGGTCGACGGGCCTCTACCCCGCCACTCCGGATCCCCGTATCCCTCGATCCGCTCACCCCATCCGCCATCCTTGTTCTGATGGGCGGTCAACCAGTCGACCGCGCGGCGAATGTAGGGGGCCTCCATCTCCTCGCAGACAGCGGCGAGCGCCGGAAGGACGTACCCGATCCCGTAGGTGAGGTTCGCCCCCCAGCGACCGAACCACGCCCCGTCTGGTTCCTGCTCTTCTTCGAGATACCGAAGGGCACGATCGAGTGGGGCGAACCCCTTTCTGTACCCCATCTGACCCAAAAACTCCACGATATGTGCTGTTACATCGACCGAGGGAGGATCGATCATCTCCCCGAAGTCGGCGAACGGGATCTCGCGCAGGAATGCCTGTGTGTTGTTCCGATCGAACGCCCCCCATCCACCATTCTTGCTCTGCATGGCAAGGAGCCACTCTAAACCCCGGCCGAGCGCTTGTTTCTTTCGCGATTCATCGAGTTTCGCCCGCAAGAGAGCCATCATCACGACCGACGAGTCGTCGGTATCGGGGTAGATATCATTGGCAAACTCGAACGCCCATCCACCTGGACGCCCCTTACAGTGTACCTGCCAATCTCCTCCGACGAAGATCTGCTCATCGAGGAGCCATTCGCCGCCCTTGAGAAGTGTAGGGTGATCCGCAGGAAGGCCGGCATCCTCCAAGGCTATCATCGCCAGGCCGGTATCCCAGACCGGTGAGAGGCACGACTGCATGCGCAACGCCCCCTCTTCTTCGATCGCGAACCCCTTCTCCCCGTAGAACCCGGCGAGACCCTTCACGATCACTGGGTGGTCGGTCGGGTAGCCAAGAGTGTGAAGCGCGATCAAGGAATAGACCCATGGTGGTTGGATCCCACCCCATGAACCATCCTCCTCTTGCCGCGCCACGATCCAACGCTCTGCCTTACGAATGGCAGTCTTGCGCAGCGGCTTCCACGGAAACCGATCGTAAATTCGCAGCGCTCGATCGAGGAGGGTAAACAGCCTAGCCCAACGCGTAACCTTGTGCGGCAAAGAAAGGTCCGCTCCACCCTTTCCGTTTACGAAAAGCTCATCTATGTGGGCCCATCGGGGAGTGGAGAAGACAGGCTTGAGTGTCTGGATGATCGCCATCGGGACGATCGTTCCGCGGGCCCAGCAGGCGCACGAATAGACGTTCACAGGGAACCCCTTTGGTAGGAGGATGAGCTCTGGAGGGATCATCGGGACACCGTGCCAGTCCCACTCCCCGAGCATGGCAAGCCATATCTTGGTGAAGATGCGTGCGTGCTCCACCCCTCCCTGTGACAGGATGAACTCCTTCGCTCTTAGCATGTAATATTCATCGGGCGAAACCCCGGCGAGTTTCATGGCCAGGTAGGCCTCGATCGTCGTCGAAAGGTCGGGCGGCCCGTCGTACCAGAGCGCCCATGTCCCGTCCTCGCGCTGCTTGCTCTCGATATAACGGGCGATCTTCGTCCACTCGTCTTGATTCCCCACACCGAGGATGTGCGTTAGGAACAGGTGCTCTGCGTTGATCGTCACGTTCGATTCGAGCTCTCCCCACCAGTACCCTTCTTCGTGCTGCAGGTCAAGGAGGAGGGCAGTAGCCCGGGCGACCGCCTGTTTCAGATCGGACTCCGTCGTCTCGGTAGTGATCCCCGCTGTGGTAACCTTTCGCCCGCTCACCGTAATCTTCCTCTCTGTTCCAAGTACTCTCTCACCGTACTCGCAAACTCCACGACGAGACGCTCCTCAGGGACAGCTCTCGCGATCGGTTCCCCGTCGACGCAGATTGTCCCATTCTTCTCTCCGCCGAAGAGCGCGATCTCCGCGTCCTTTGCCTCGCCGATTCCGTTGACGATACACCCCATCAACGCGATCGTGAGCGGTTCTGTTACATCGATCAATTCCTGCTGGATCTCGTTGGCGATCGTATACAGGTCGATCCTCGTGCGCCCGCAGGTCGGGCAGACCCGATAGACGATCCCCCGCTTTCGCAGGTTAAGGGCGCTCAGTATCTCGTAGGCGACGCGCACCTCCTCCACCGGATCACCGGTGAGGGAGACGCGCATGGTGTCACCCAGACCCTCTGCAAGGAGGATTCCCAGGCCGACCGCGGAGCGGATCGACCCACCCCATGGCGTCCCCGCCTCAGTAATTCCAATGTGAAGCGGATAATCGACCTCGCGAACGATCTCTCGATACGCGGCGATGGTCATCGGAACGTCGGTCCCTTTCAGCGAGACGACGATATCCGTAAACCCGAGACCCTCGAGAAGACGGATCTC